>CALJLD010000221.1 GCA_937982665.1 uncultured Planctomycetales bacterium | reverse complement strand
CATCTTGCCGTTAGCCCATCATGTCCTTGACGCCGTCCAGGATGACGCCTTGGAATGATCCGGCCGGCTCGGCCCAGCTCCACATGTGGAGCATCAGGTCATAGACCATGACACCGGTGACCGCCAGCAGGATGAAACATAGCGACAGCGAGAGAACGCTGCCGACGCCAAACTGCTGACCGGAAGCACCAGCGCCAGCGGGCACCATGGCCGGAGCGGGTTCAACTCCGCCGAACCCGGGCGCGGGGGCCATCTCTTGCATCATGTCGCCAGGAGCGCCGGCTGCACCAAGTGGATCCGCGAATGAATCGCTCACTAAGTCGCCGGAGTCCGAGAACCCTTCATCAGAGTCGAGCGCGATGACTTGCGAACCGCTTGCGTCGGTCGCGTCATCATCCAACTCCAACATGGGCGTCAGGTTGAATTCATCATCGCTTTGCAGCGCTTCAACTTCTTCACTTCCGGATTCGCTGTCGCTGAGCACCAACGGTTCTTCTTCAAGAGAGATGCCGCTGTCTGATGCCTTCTGCAAGTCGATTCCGCTTTCGTTGATATCGCTTCCGCCCAGGACAAGGTCATCGTCCATCGCTTCACTGCCAAGTTGGACCGTCGAATCGCTATCGGCTGCGTTGTCCAAATCGACCAGATTGAGATCGCCACTCTCGTCGGCCAGCCGCAGGTCACTTGCACTGCCAGGATCCGTTTGGCCAACAACGGTATCTGTATTCAAGTCGTCCGCCAGGTCGAAGTCGTCATCGGCGGAGAACACCGCGGTGACGTCGGAAGATTCCGCTTTGTAGCGTTCAATCTCTTCCGGCTTGAACTTCCAGGATGAACCGTCACGCACACCGTAAAGCTTGCGATCCTCGCAAAGTTTCTTAACGGCTTCCGCATCAACGTTGAGAAGCTTGGCGGCTTCTTCAAGACTAATCAGGTTTTGGGCCATTTCGCGCGATCTCCGGTGCGGTTCTCGGCATCCTCAGAATGCCGGGCTCGAAGGTCAGACGAAATGCCCGAGCCTTCGCAAATCTATTTTTGTTCGACGAGTGCCTGAATCTCTTGAGGCAGTGGCGACTGCCCATTGAATTCCGACATCTTTAAATCCCAGTGAATCCGTCGAACGCCTTGCAGCTTGATTGCAAGAGTTTGCAAGTCAACCTGGTAGACGCTCAAAACGCGATCAACAGGATCAACAATGACTATGCCCTGTTGAGGGCGACCTTGAGGTGACTGTGTCTCGGTCAGTTTCAAGACAATGAGGTGGCCGTCTGACGGCAATCCAGCGGGGAGCGGGTTTTGGGTTTGAGCGAATGCTGGTGAGCCACCATCATTGCCGCTGACCCAGCCACCTGCGATGACCGCTGCCGCCAAGACGAGAATCAAAACGATCCAAACAGCTTTCGTCCGGTCAGCGGTCTGGTACTGGAGCGCCGTAATTCGCATAAGTCGCCTCCTGCGTGGAAGATATGCGGATTTCGGGCTAGCTATCGCTTATTCTAAGAAGCCCGAATGCCAATTCAAGGAATTTCTTCAGCCAGCCGGCAAATGCCGTCTGCTGCGGTGCCAGGGCCATACATTCTCGGCCCTACATCCGGAACAATCCCACTATTGAAAATGGTGAGAATCGCCGCCTGGCTGGAATGAGAATCCGGAGGACTTTACTAGCGGCAGCTTACCACGGCAAGGCGAACCCGCATGCTGGCAAGAACCAAGCGGTTACAGGCCCGGTTGTGAAGCGTCACGGATGTGAAGCGTCATCGAGCCTAGGCTTCCGGATAGCAGATCAACTTAATCAGCTCAATCTTGTTGTCTGTTTCCGTCTTTTTCATGGCACTCGCAAGCCGCATATGGACGGTGCGAATGCTGATATCTAGTTTTCCCGCGATTTCTTTGATGGAATCGCCCGTTGCCGAGGCTTCCACCACATCTCGCTCCGCGCGAGTCAGCCCTTCCAGTCGGGATTGTCGCTGATTCTGTGCTTGCAGTTTCGCGCAAGCCTGGTTGTTACGATCAATCGCGTTTTCCACCGCCCCCAACAAACTAGAAATTTCGTATGGCTTCTCGAGATACTCGATTGCTCCCGATTTCATCGCGTTTACGGCCGAGGAAATGGTCCCCTGTCCTGAGATCATGACGACCTGAATGACCGGATCACTCTGCAGTCGTTCAAGCAGGTCGAGACCAGAAGCTCCTGGCAGCACGTAGTCAATGAGCATACATGCCACGGCGCCAGGGCGATATTCGCCGAGAAAGTCTTCAGCGCTGAGGTAACACTTGACCTCAACGTCCAATTGCGCCAAAGCAGCGTGAATAGCCTGAAGCACTGCCTTTTCATCATCTACAGCGCATACTACCGGGCGCTTTGCCCTTGTTTCCTTGGTGGCAATGCGACTTATCTCTTGCGTGCCGGTCATACCCCATCTCCCTTTGGTTGGCACTAAACTGTAGTGGCTCGTCACTGTTTTCCACAGAACGAGGCCAATCTTCACTCTATTGGCGTCTTCGTCGGAACTACTACTATTACCAATGACTTCCCGTTAAGAGTTTGTGACTTCTACAGCCAGCGGTGATGCAACTCCCACTTTCTGGGGGTGTAATAACAGAGTCAGCATACTGCCGCAAGCGAATTCCGGGAATGGCCAAGTCGTCTTTTTGAGGAAATCGGTTGAGGTCCTCAATCGCACGGCGCCACAGTGAATAGCGTTCGTGAAATTTGCGACTGAAACCTGGCAATTCACTGCGTTTTCTCGGGTTGGCCAAGATGGCAGCTCGACACCCATTTACGTCAGCCAGCCAGACGGCGAAGCCGATTCTCAGGCGGCGAGGACGGCTCGGCTTCCCGAACACGATAGCGATATTGCATCACATATGCGTCCTCGGTTGTGTCTTCGTAGAAATCACGGACGACACTAACCGCCCGAAAGCCGTTGTTCTTGAAGAACAGTTGCGCAGCCAGGTTGGTCTCGCGGACTTCCAGCGTGATCCGAGTGCGGCGCTGGCTGGAGAGTTTACCGACTAACTTGCGAACCATCTCCGCGCCGATTCCTTGTCGACGCCATATGCCAGCCACCGCAAAGTTCAGCAGCCGCAAGCGAGACTTCTCCAGCTCATAGATCATGAAGCCAGCGATCTGGTCGTCCAACTCGGCGACCATCCCAATGCAATTCCGTTGCCGCAAACAGCGAACGAAATCGGACTCCGTCCAGGGGAACTCAAAGCTTGACTCCTCAATCTGCAAGACCTCCGGCATGTCGCGGCGGATCATCCAGCGGATATGCACATTCAATCCCTGAGTGGAACCTGTGCTCATGAGAGTCTCCTTCCTGGAGGCTTGTCTTTGGTCTCGGTTCTTGTCAAGCATATCGGCGAGCATCCTGCTGCCGTGGGGTTCACAACCTTGCGCGAAAACCTAGCACATGCCTGAGTTATGGCCAAGACGAACCTGCACCACATAATGTCTATTAAGTCTATCGGTTCAGTGCACCATGCATGTCTCTGCAATCTGGTTGCATTGTGCCGCAGCCAGCTGCGGGAAATACTCGCACACAAAAAAAAGACACGCCGGCCAAATCCCCCTCGCAATGCCCCTGCGAGTGGAGAATGACCGGCGTGTCAGCCCGAAAACAGCGTGTATTGTGCGTGCGCTTTTTTGCTATCGCCGCCTGCGTCGCTAGCGACGGAACAGCCGTTTGTACCACGGATCTTGCGGCGCTTCGGCTTGTTGCGGAGCAGGCTGTTGTTGCGTCGTGGCTGCACCATAGGGCTGCTGTTGGCCCTGCGATGCGTACGCGCTGCCCGCAAACTGTTGCTGTGTGTTTCCAACCTCTGCGGCGGGTTGTTCTTGTTGATCGCTCCGTCCAAACGGCCACAACTTTTTGGCGCCGCCGGTTACCGTGGTGGCGAGCTTCTTCCAGCTACTTTGTTGCGCAGGCTGTTGAGGCTGCGCAACGGTGGCCGTGCCCGTTTGTTGTAATTGTTGTTGCTGTTGTTGCTGCTGCATCAAAAGCAACGCCTGATACTCTTCAGCGGTAAATGGTTCCTGCGGAACGTAGCCCCGATTGAAACCAACAGGCGGAATCGCGGCAGCGTTCGGACGTTGTTGATTGGCAGCCATTCTTGGCTGCGAGTTTCCGCTGTCCGACGCAATGCTGGATGAAGCCATCTTGGGCAACCCGGACTGAACGGCGCCGTTGTTGGCTAGCGGATAGCGTGCGCCGGAGGCACTCGGGGCCTGTCGCCCGGCGACGCTCGCCGCGGAACGCTGGCCGACTTCTTCCATGAAGTCTTGGACAGCGCCGTACCGGGATTCACCTTGATTAGCGTTGTTCGACATACCTTGCGAGGCTGGAGCACCCGTCGCACCGGGATTCGCTCCCGCGTAATACTCTGGCCCAGGGGGGTTACCGCGTTGTGCTGAGGCTCCGCCTTGTGGCATTGTTCCCTGCATCGCGGTGCCCTGCGGCATGCTTCCTTGTGAATTGGCCACCCGCGGTGGCGGCTGGTCCAATTGAGTTTCCGCGCGACCATAGAAATCAGCATATCGCTCTGGTCCGCCGCGGTTTGCAGCTCCCGAGCCAACATTCTGTTGCGCCGTTTGCGTTCCACCTGCTCCATACGGGTTCTGTGGGTCCCCCGCTCCGTAGTTGGAATAGCGATCCGCCATGCCTGGCGTTTGATCGGCCGTTTGTTGAACACCACCACCATTTGTCCCAGGCGAAGAACCGTAGCGGTCCGCTTGCACGGTCACAGCCGGAGGAGGCAGTTGTCGAGCACTGCGCATCGCATCCGGATAAAGCAGCGCTGCTGGCTCAACCGGTTGTTGTGGCGGTGCTGAAGTTGTCGGCTGATTGCCGGCGAGTTGCGAGTTGGTGGGGCCGGCGTTTGTGCTGCCTGGATCCGAGTTTACCGGAGCGGCAGAGTTGGCTTGACCCGCGTCGGCTTGCGATTGCGTGTTGGGATTTGCCGCGACGTTCTGTTGCTGATTGGCGGCCGAACGTGCGTAGTATTCGGCATAGCGATCATTTGTCGCCTGACTATTCTGCTGCGGAACCTGAGCCGGCACATTTGCTCCACCGCTGTTTTGCGAAGGGCCGCCGGAAACTGTCGGAGGGCCGAGTTGGGCCACAGCATCATTGGCCGCATTGCCCAGGTTTTGGGCATAACGATTTGCTTGATTCACAGCTCCTTGCATCCCGTTTTGGCTGGCTTGGCCTGCGGTGTCCAAGATGTTCTGACCAGCATCAAGCCCGCTGTTGGCAGTTCCTTGAGCGGCAGCATTTGTTGCCGCCGCCTGGTTCATGGCATCGTTGGTTGCATCTCCAGCGACATCAATCACATGCCCGGTATTGGCTCCCACGTGATTAATCCCTTGACGAACATTGCCCGTGGCGGCGCCCAAGATTCCCGCGGCCGCATCGGCGAGCCGATTGTTGCCGTAGCGGTCGCCGGCGCCTTGCAGACGATTCTGCAAGAACTGATTCGCCAGATCCTCATGTTCTTGCACACCACCCAAAGCACGGTTGACCGTGTCTTGAATCTGGTTGTTGATGTTGTTTTGAGCGTTTTGGATTTGCTGATTGGCTTCGTTGAGCTTCGATTGCACATCCTGCCCAAAGCCGGAAACAGCATCACGTCCGGACTGAATGGCCGAGTTGGCCGCGTCACGTCCTTGATCCACATATTGTTGTCCGCGGGCGAGTTGCTCGTTGGCTTGCTCCTGCACCCAGTCTTGACCTCGCCTGACTTGTTCATCCACGGCGCTGGCCAGCATAGCGTGCCCGGCCGCATGCAATTGATGTTGGAATTGGGCGACAAGCCCTTTAGCGTCAACATCCAGCCGAGGCGATTCCCACGAACCGTGCAGTTTGGCGTTGAGTTGCATTCCGCGGAGTTGCGCCAACCCCTGGTTCCAAAGTTCAGCCGGCAATCCCAGCTTGCGAGTGCCGCCCGGCAAGGACATCGCCAGTTGATCGACATGCACGTCCAGCGGCATTTCCAAACCATGACTGTCAAACGTGCCGTGACCATGGAAGGTGAGCGTGCCGCCTGATACGGCCATTTCCGGCAACTTCTCCCACGCGACCAGTTCCGCCATGGAGACATTCGCAAGCTTCAAGTGCAGGTTGTGCGGGCCTTGTTGGTGATAATTGAGTTCCGCAACGCATTCCACGCTGTGATCCGGAACGGCAAATTCCACGCGGGTGGGGCAACCAAGCAACTCAGGCTGGCTGCTCATGTTGGTGATCTCCAACATGGCTTCATCGCCCAAACCCCATTTCTCCGGCAAGTGCTTCGCGCGAACGAGCGAAACCACAATGTTGGGTCTCGGACTGCCGAAACTGCTGTGCATCGCCCGCATCGCTTGATACTCAGCGGGGATCTCTATCGCAGCAGGCTCGTCGTCATCGGAATGCACCAAAGCATCAATCCGTTGCAGCATGTCCTGCGCTTGATTCATGCGGTCTTTGATTTCCAGCCAGTTGCGAGCATATGTCTCCAACTTGTACCCGAACTCTTCCAGCGAGCCATCAAAGTGGATGTGCGGATCAATATCAAAGTCGGGCAGATCGATCGGGTACGCTTTGGCGATCGACTCGCGGGGGACGTTGCACGTCATGCCGTCAATGACGATTCGTTCGACGTGAACACGACCTCGCAGCAACGGGGCCGGTTTCAACACCGCGGTGAGCGATGCAATTCGCATCCGGTCATGATCCAACTGACCGGCGTCGGCAATCTGCAAGTTCTGCACATGCAGCGTTCCGTCGGTCAGCGAAAGCTCAAATGTCTCGGCGCTCACTTCGGCCTGGTTGGCGCGAGAAAGCGCGTGCAACATGCTTTGTTCCATCATGCCCGGACCATACATCCAGGCCATCGTGCCCATCGGAACAATTGTCAGCAGGCAGCAGATCGCACCAAAGGGACGAAAGATCCAACGTTCTTTCGGCGGTTGCAACACGCCTTCCAAGCTGCCAAACATCAACCAGCAAGTCGCACGAACGGCAAAGCCGGCGCTCTTGATCTTCTCGCCAACCTTCCGCAACCGCAATTGCAACGAGCGCGAGAAACGCATGGCGATCCATGCACACGGAATTGCCAGCAACACGCCCCAGACCAAACCGCCAAGCAGCGTGTAACGATCAAAATCAAACAACACCATGGTCAGGCTGTCCGCGGAAGCCGCAAACGTGGCCGCCATTGGCGATTCTTCCAGCATGTACCTTCCGGTATGGAATGTCGCCGGAGTCATCATCCAAGCGATCATTGCCGAAGCCGCCCAGGCCTGGCCAAACATCTGGAATGGCACTCGCAAGAGCACAACGGCCAGCAGGATCACCAGCAAGGTCAAGTTCCAGCCGGTGACAAAGCCCGCAATGATCCCAAGCGCTACCGCCAAGGCGATCTCACGAGGATGAATGCCGTCCTTGATGGAACCCAGAAATGCGTCGAATATTTTCCGCATTGCTCGCCTGCCTTTTTACAGTGCCCACAAAAGGGTGCTTTGCCAGCGCTCTTGTCTTCCAGCGCTCTCGTTGTTCTTCGCGGCTGGAAACCTGCGATGAAACGTCCAACGCCAGCCAAACTCGCGCGATGCGAGATTCAACTTTGCGCCGGATCGTCGTCCCAACTATCGGCCGCGCGGATTCCAATGCTTGAGCGGATTGGGGAAACTTTGCCGGTCAAGGACCGTTTTCCGCTGGCGATGCTGGCAGCGGTGGCGGGCTAATGCCGTTTGATTCATTGGTTCTGTGCTTGAAATGCAAGTCGTTGATTGCCAGTTGGGCGGCAAACATTCGCATGGCCGAATGAGCCGTGCCCCTTGCAGTTTGCCTGCATGAGGGCGAAAACGTGTCCTCACCAATTCCCCATCATCAACATCCCGCGTCACCACAGTCCCTTGTCCGCAATGCAGCGTTGGGTGCAACTTGGCTTGTTGGCCGTCTCGCAACTCTTGGCGATGGCGTTGTGGTTTTCGGCTTCCGCTGTTGGCGACCAGTTGAAAGATGCGTGGCGGCTGGACGATGGCCATCAAGCCTGGCTGACCATGAGCGTGCAGTTTGGGTTTGTTGCCGGTGCGTTTGCAAGCGCGCTTCTGAATTTGGCCGATCACTGGTCGCCGCATCGGTTGATCGCCATTGCCGCCGGATGTGGCGCAGCCTGCAATGCCACCATTCCGCTGTTTGTGACTGATGCCTTCGCCCAAACCACGGCCGGATTTTCGGTTGTGGTCGCGTTGCGATTCGCAACCGGCGTGTGCCTGGCGGGTGTTTATCCACCTGCAATGAAGGTTGTCGCCACGTGGTTCAAGAGCGGGCGCGGTCTGGCAATTGGCATCATGGTCGGCGCGTTGACAATCGGTTCGGCTTCGCCGCACTTGTTTAAAGCGTTCGCCCGAAACGATGAGAGCGCAACGCCAATCGCTGCGGCAGACGAAGATCGCACTTCGGCCGAGGCCGCGAACTCTCTCTCTGCTGGTACAACCACACGCTGGCAAGACGTCTTGTTGACGGCTTCCGCAACGGCCGTGCTTTCCGCGCTGGTGACGATTCTGTTTGTCCGCTCCGGGCCATTGTTGCCGGCACGCTCGCCGTTTGACTTTGGCTATGCGATGCGGGCTTGGAAGAACTTGGCCGTGCGCAGAGCGAACTTCGGATACCTTGGCCACATGTGGGAACTGTATGCCATGTGGGCTTCCGCTCCCTTGTTTGTGGCCGGCGTTTGTCAATCCGGCGGCTGGAGCCGAACGGCCGCACTCACGGTTGCGTTCGCAACGATCGGCATCGGCGGTGTGGGGAGTGCGTTGGCGGGCGCTTTCGCAGACAAGTTTGGCCGTTGTCGCACGACTATTGTCAGCATGGCCATCTCCGGCGGGTGTGCTTTGCTGATTGGATTTTTGCCTCCCATTCCCTTGCTGATTGCTGCCGTGTGTTTGATTTGGGGAATCAGCGTTGTGGCCGATAGCGCGCAATTCAGCACCGCTGTCAGCGAACTTTGCGAGCAAGACTACGTGGGCACCGCGCTGACTCTGCAAACGTGTGCCGGCTTCCTGCTTTCGGCCATCACGATTCGCGCAGTCCCGTGGTTGCAAAGCAGCGTTGGCAATGAGGTTGCCTTCGGGATGCTGGCGATTGGTCCCGCTTTTGGCATTTGGCACATGGCCCGACTGCGCGGTATGCCGGAAGCCGAGAAAATGGCGTCCGGGGCGAAATAATTTTTGCCCATCGTTTGGCTTTGATCTGCTCCGACCAACGCGAGTCAAACGAAAATCGCTTGATAATCAAGTTGCGACGGTTATCTTAGGTGCGTCCTCATCCCGTTCGGGATATTCGGGGCAAGACACCTGCGCAAAGTCATTTCGATCATGTCTCACCGCTGTGTGCGCGGCGCGCTTGGCGCTGCCGCTGTGTGTTTCGTTCTTGCTGTTCCGTTTGCTGGTTCGGCCAACGCTCAGGTCATGATGGACCTTGGTTTTGGGCCAATTGTCGTTGAGCCAGTCATGATGGCCGGTGACCCTGATGGGACTCCGCCAGATTCGCCCGCCAACCGCGTTGATCCCAACACGTCCGATTCGCGTTTCGCGGGGGTCGGCAGTTTGCGCCTGGCTTCCAATAGCGGAACCTTCATCTGCTCCGCGGCGGCAATTTCCGATCGGCATATTTTGACGGCCGCGCACTGCCTGGACTTGTTTGGTTCCAACGGCACCATTGACCTGACGCCGGACCAGGTGACGTTCAACTTGAACGCCGGCGGCAATCTCACCAGTCAAATCACGGCATCGAGGCTCAGCATTCACCCTGACTACACCGGGTTTGCCAACCCAGTGGTCAATGATGACATTGCAGTGATCACGCTGAGCCAACCGTTGCCGGAAGGCACGCCCATCTACGACATTCACTGGGATCCGCTTCCGCTGGGGACTGAAATCATCAGCGCCGGTTATGGTCGTTCCGGAACGGGCATCAGCGGGTTCACAACCGGGGCCAGCTTTACCGTGAAGCGCATCGGCGGAAACGAAATCGATGCGGTGTCGCTGGATGACGAAGGGGGCGGTCTGGCCGAAGTCTTTAGTTTTGATTTCGATGCACCCGATGGCTCCAACGGACAATTGGGGGGCCCGTCTTTGGGGAACGACATCGAGACGTCCTTTGGCGGCGGCGATTCCGGCGGACCGAGTTTTATCGACGTCAATGGCGAGTTGAAAATTGTCGGCGTCAACACCTTCCGCTTCAGTTTCAGCGGGGGCCCTGCGTCGCCGTTGTTCGGCAGTGGTTCTGGCGGAATTCTCGTCTCCGGCTATCAAGACTACGTTGGCGATTTCGTCCCCGAGCCCGCCAGCATGGTCACTTGGGCCGGACTTGGTCTGGTTGCAGGCTGGCAAATTCGGCGTCGCCGAAAGAAAGCCGCCTGACTCCGCCGCGCGCGGCGCATAGAATGAGCGCAGCTGTTGCGAACTTGCTCTTTGAGCCGGTTCGCGCTGCTTGCATCCCACTCTCTTGCCTCTTATTGCGCGCAGCGGGGCGTTTGAATGTCTTTGTTTCCCACGGTAGTGCCGCTTGCCGAATTGACTGACGGCGAGGAGGCGGACTTCTTTGCCCTGCTTTCGGCCAAAGAAGAACTGACCACGCGCGATGGCAAACCCTACTTCCGCGTAAGCTTTCGCGACAATCGCCGCGAAGTGAGCTTCCCCATCTGGACGGATGCTCCGCTGTTTGTTGAGTGCCGCGACAACTGGACGCCTGGCGAGTTCTACAAGCTTCGCGCGTTGTATCGGGAAACGAACTACGGACCGCAGTTGGAGATCAGAAAGATTCGGGCGACACTTCCCGAAGACGCTCAGGCGGGATTTGATCCGCTCGATTTTCAACCGCGCTCGCGATTCGAACCCAACGAAATGTTTGCGGAGTTGGTCGCGCTGGTTGAGGGTGACATTCAAGAAACTGCGCTGCGCGAGTTGGTGCTGTCTTTGCTGGAAGAATACAAGCCACAGTTGTTGATGTTGCCTGCGGCCACGCGCAATCACCATGCGTTTGTATCGGGCTGGTTGGAGCATGTGTTGTCCGTGACGCGGAACTGCAAGTTTCTTGCGGACAAGTACGCGCGGTCGCATGCCGACTTGCAGCCGCCGCTGAACAAAGACCTGGTGATTGCCGGCGGCGTCCTCCACGATATCGGCAAGTTGCGCGAGATTGAGCCGACACCGACCGGCGCGGAATACACTGCGGCAGGCAATTTGATTGGTCACGTCTTGCAAGGACGTGACATAGTCCGCGAAGCCGCCGCGCGGCACCCACTGCCGGGCGATTTGCTGCTGCGTTTGGAGCACATCATTGTCAGCCACCAGCGATTGCCGGAGTGGGGTTCGCCCAAGCCGCCGATGACGCCCGAGGCTTTGCTGGTTCACTTTGCTGACGATGTGGACGCCAAATTCCAAATCATGGCCGACGTACTCCGCGAGCCCTCCGAAGGCGAGGTCTCCTCGGCACGCAACCCGCTGCGATATAAGATCTACCGCGGGGAATCGGCCGAATGATCGGTCAGTTTGCCCGGTAGACTTGCAAGCCAGCGATTCCTCAATCACGATGAGGAAACTTTGTTCCGATTCCGCATGACCCGCGACAGGAAACAACACGTGCATACTCGCCGTACCCCATTCATTCATGCCGCATTGCGAATGTCCGTTGCGTTGGCGATTGTCATTGGCGGACTTTGCCTGGCGTATACAAGCCTGGCGATTGCGGAACCCAGCGCGACAAAAACAACAGACGTGCGCGCGACGGCGCAGGCGATCACGTTTTCCGTAACGTTGGATGAATCGATTGCTGACGAGCCCGTCTCGGGCCGGGTGTTCGTCTTTCTTTCGCAGCGGGGCGGTGGCAGCCCAATGAATGGTCCAAGTTGGTTTGGACCCGAGCCATTTTTCGGGCTGGACGTCAAGGAGTTGCAGCCGGGCGAACCAATCGTGCTGGATGACGATGCCGATGGATACCCTGGCAAGCTTTCTGAATTGGCGCCGGGTCGGTACCGCGCGCAAGCCCTGCTCGATCACGATTTCTATCGCAGTACGCCGGCGTCTGGCGGCGGAAACTTCTACAGCGATGTTGTCGATGTCGTGATTCCGGCAGAGGGCGAAGCAGCAACTTTCGAGTTCAAACTGAATCAAACAGTCGCAGCCCAAGAGTTCGCCGAATCGGAATTTGCCAAAGAAGTGGAAATCAAGAGCGAGTTGCTTTCGGAGTTTCACGGGCGAGAAGTCTTGGACCGCTGCGGCATTGTGCTTCCGCCGAGTTACTACGATGAGCCGGATCGCCATTACCCTGTGATTTACAGCATCCCGGGTTTTGGGGGTTCGCACTATGGCGCGGCGCGCGCCGCGGGACGTTTCCGAGGTGGCGATGACGCGGAAGAGTTCATTCGTGTTTTTCTCACTGGCGAGTGCAAGTGGGGGCATCACGTTTATGCGGACAGCGCTAACAATGGCCCTCGCGGCGCGGCATTGGTGAGCGAGATGATTCCCTACATTGATCAGAACTTCCGCACCGTGCCGCAGCCGTATGCTCGCTTTCTCACCGGTCACAGCTCCGGTGGCTGGAGTTCCTTGTGGCTGCAAGTGACCTACCCCGACATCTTTGGCGGAACATGGAGCACTGCGCCGGACCCGGTCGACTTCCGTGACTTCCAGCGAGTTAACATTTACGCCGATGGCGAGCTGATGTTCGTCGACGGCGATGGCCAACGCCGGCCGTTGGCGCGTCGCGGTGAAGTGCCGATGTTGTGGTACGACGACTTCTGCAAGATGGATGATGTGCTGAAACGCGGCGGGCAGTTGCGTTCGTTCGAAGCGGTCTTCAGCCCTCGCGGCGAAGATGGCGAACCGCTGTATTTGTGGGATCGCGAGACTGGCGAGATCGACCTGGAAGTTGCCAAAGCCTGGGAAGACTACGACATCAACCTGATCCTCAAACGGAATTGGGACACGCTGGGACCAAAGCTTGCGGGCAAGATCACGATCATCGCCGGCGGCATCGACACGTTTTATCTGGAAGGCGCCGTGATCAAGCTCAAAGCCACTTTGGAAGAGCTGGAAAGTGATGCGGTTGTTGAAGTGGTTCCAGGGGGAGACCATGGCAGCTTCATGACGCCTGACGTTCGCGCCAGAATCATCCGTGAGATGTCAGAATCATTTCGCGCTCATCACGAAGATGGCGACGAAAAGTAGCTGACTGAAAGCCGGCGATGAATTTCGATCCGTCAGCCTGTCGCGCCCAAGGGCCCAAACAGTTTGTCGCATAGTGCTTTGAGTTGAGCACGTTTGCGGCCTGATGCCTTTTCGGCTTGTGCCAGCAACAGATCGGGCGAAACAAACAACTGACCTGGATGTTTGATACCGTTTGCCGAGGCAGTTTTTTGCAAGAGTGCCCTTTCAACGACACCCAAACGATGCAATTTGCAAATTGCTGCAAACAACTTTCGCGGGTTGTTGATAACCTGCGTATGGTCTTGGCGGTTTCTCAGGTAGTGAAGGAGCCAGAAGAATGCGGCGGCACCTAAGACCACGACGAGGCCCAACAAGATATCACTTGCGCTGATCGATGCATTATCGCCGCGGAAGCCGCGCCCCAGGTCCATCGTGCGACCTTGTGCGAGAATCGGTGTGTGAAAGAGAATGTGCATGCTGGATTGATTCGCTTCTACGGCATTCACGCTTGTGCGTGCGCTGGTGTGCCGGGTTGTTTCTTGCCCATGCGGGCAAGACTCGTGAGGACGGCGTTGCGAACGTTGGGCGATCGATCGTCGGCGGCTTGTTCGAGTGCTTTGCGGGCAATCACCGAGTTGCAGCCCCCGATCGCTTCGGCCATCGCTTCGCGGACAAGTTCGTCTTCGTCTTGCAAGTATTCAATCAGGTGTTCTTCAACACGGGGAGCCAGCTGCATGGCCTCGGTCAGTGCGGCCGCTTTGATCCGGCGACTACGTTTGGTTGAACACAACTCTTCCTGCAACCGCTTGAAGTAGCTGGGATCAACACGCTTGACGAGCGCGCCGTTGGCTTTGCGGGTTTTTTCGTCCATCAAGTCAAAGCCGGCCCAATATCGCTCAAAGTGAAACTCCGGCATGTTGTCAAACACAGCCTGACGAATGTCCTCGTCGGGACTTTCCGCCAAGGCGATAATCTGCGGGACACACGCGGTGAGGTTTCTCGCTCGCGCCTGACTGATCGCCGCGATAACTGTCACAGGGTCCTTCGCTTGCAAACAACTGGTCACCAGCGCATCCGCTTCCGGCCCGGAGAAATCTGCGAGCGCTTGCATGGCGGCGTGTCGCGAAGCCTTGGTTCCTTGCGTCAGGAAAAAGCTGACCACCGCGAAGAGTTCTTCGCGCGGCATCCCGCTGGCGAGCAAGAGATCGAGGACCGCAACTTGATCCGCCTCTTCCAATCGGTCGAAGATGCCAGCTTCAACACGCCCCCAGGGGATGTTATCCAGGCGACGGATGCTGTTTCGCATAGCCGGAGTGGCGTGATCCCGCCATCGACCAATCAGCCTGCGAACGAAACCGCGGTCCGCGCGCTGCGCTATGGTGGAAAGTATCGCTGCCGGCGTTTGGTTACTATCGAGGAACTCCAGCAGTAGCCGTATTACTCCAACGTGTTTTGCATTGGCCAGAATCTCCAAGAACGGCAAATAGCAAGGATGTTGCGCGTTGTACAACACCGTTTGCAAGAGCGCGTTGTCTCGCTTGGCCAAGATCAAATAGGACTCCATGATCTCGGCGGAGCGGTGCTGAGGATAGCGCTCGGCGGATTGCTCCAGGTGGCCGACGGCTATCCGTCGCACGAACTGCGGATCACGGCGGTCCGAGTAGTCTCGCTGCCTGGTGAGGTCATCATAGAGACTCTTGGACAACTCCAGGATCGTGGGAGCCGCGATCTCCGATGATTCGGTGTCCACAGCTTCGGCAGCAGTAATCAGAACGGGAACCAAATCGTATTCTCGATAGCGAACGATCGCCTGACACGCCCGCTCGCAATCATCAAGGCTGTCGCCAAGCACGGCGTCACGCAATGCTTGAGAGAGTCTGCCGTGTTTGTGTTCGAGCAGTTCATTCCAAACCGGATTGTTGAAGTCGAGCCGCTCCAGAATTGCCTGCTGACCAAGAGGATCACGCCGGTCCAGCAATGCCTGCAAAGCGGCTTGTTGAACTTCTGGAAAACGAGAATCCAAGCCGGGAATCAGCGCTTCGACAGCGGCCTGGTTGCCGGTCTTGGCGAGGAATTCGATCGTCTTGGAATACTCGGTGTCCACGTGCGGTTCGCGCGAGTGGGATGCTGGTTGAAACGGGTCAACAGTTTCCAGAAGGCTGGAAAGTTGTCTGACTTGGGTTCGCAAAAAGTGCCGTTATGAAAAGATAAATCACTATGCCGTTGCTGCTTGCGATTGACGGCGCAAAGTGGCGAATTGAAGCGCGGGTTTGCGGACTTGTGCGTTGCCAACATTCGTCACAACCCCACCATTCGCTTCAATTGGGCGAAAAGCCTCGTGTTTTTTGCGGGCCAAAGCGGGCTTTCGCACGCAGATGGTTTAGGCGTGAAACTGTTGCGCACGCGTTGGAAACCTTTTCGGATGCGTGGGGAACATTTCCGCACGCGTTGGAAACATTTCCGCATGCGTCCAAAATCATTCGGCCGCTGGCAAAATGATTTCCCGTGCAACGGGAAACGTTGTCAGCAGAAATCGTCCGACGACCAATGGTTGTCGGTCGAAGAGACTTGGATGACCAATCACTTTGTGACTCCTTGTCGATGTTGGGTTTCGTTCGTGCTAGCGCGTTGGCGCGCAGCCGGGCGCGAAGCACACCAAGTTCTGCAACTTCGATGAGCAAGTACTTCTAATTCCGAGGCGAAGTCCGGACATGTGCCGAACATTGGGCGCTTGCATCGGCGCGCATTTGCCCTCTGTAAATAAGAAACGCTTAGACTCGCTGAGATTTGCAGGCGGCAAAGATTTTTTGGGCAAAGATTTTTCAAAGCACCGGCGCGTTGCGCGATCCGGCAAGCAACAAGCGGCGCTCTGGTCAGCAGACCAATGAGTTCATCAACTCGCCGCAAAATACGGCGATGGCTTTAGGTTCGATGGTCTTTGGGGTCGGTGGCCTTTTAGCTTTGATAGCCTTTCTTAGAGTTGCCAAAGCCCGGCTTCGAGCTCACCGTGAATGACGATGGCGCACGTCCCGTGACCCGCGATTTCCATGGGAGGGACGGCAAGCTCAGCGCCGGCATCAGCGGCGACAGCAACGGCTTTCTCGATGTTATCGACCAGCATGTAAGGCCGCACCACTTGCTTTTCCTGATCGTGCATGGGTGCGCGAACACCCAGCATGCCGCCATTTCCCAACTTGGCCGTTCTCGCTCCGCCGAGAACCTGTTGTGCTTCGCCAAAGCTCACGCCGTAAGTTTTCTCATACAGCGAACAAATCCCATCGACATCTTTGTTCACGATTTCCAGATAGTGAACGCGCAGGGAAGCTTCCTGAGTACCGTTCTGGCCGTCCTGAGGCGTTGGTTCCGGCCGCTGATTGTTCCGCTTTGAAAGCGTTTGCTGAGAGCTTTCGTCAGCCCCTGCGAGCAAAGCCACGGCTGGAACTGCCGCGAAAGCAATTCCCGCTTGAAGCATTTCACGGCGTGTTTTCGATGTTTCGCTCATTGGTGCCTCCCAGGTTCTCCAGTTTGGCCATTCGCAGGACTTTGACTTTCAACAAGGATGTTGTGCAAGCAATGGTACCCATCGGCTGCCGCCGAGTCACGCTATCGAAACCTACTTATTCGTTTGGTGCCCTGTGCAGCTTTTCTTCCCCGAATTCGCGAGGGCATTTAGACTTTGGGCAGGTCGCGAGTTGCAATCGACTTTTCTTTCTCGAAGGAGGCAAGTTATGACGACGCGTTTGTTTTTCTCACTAGCGGCGTTTGCGGTTGTTGCCGCTGGGAGCGCAGTGGCACAGGCGGAGGACGCCCAATTTGCACGGCCCGTTGAGATCACTACGGCGGGCAAGACCTATGTTGATGTGTTGTACCCTTCGCCTGTCCTGCATGACTTGAACGGTGACGGGAAACAAGAACTGATCATTGGAGATTTGCGCGGCTACTTGCAGGTTGCGAAGCGCGATTCGGCGACAGATTCGCCCGAATGGGGAGACTCGCAAATGATGCAAAGTGTCGAAGGGAAGGATATCAAGTTCAGCAATTGGTGATGCATCGGCATGACTCCACAGTTTGTGGACTTCAACGCGGATGGATTTGTTGACATCGTGACGGGCACCTTTGACGGTTCGCCCCATGTTTCTTTCGGCAGCGCCGACGGGTTTGGCGAGCCGACGCATATTCTCGATCGCGATGGCGAACGTATGTTGCTGACGCAGTTTTGGGACTATGACGAGAAGCAATGGAAAGGGCTGGAAGGCCCCCAATGCATCTCAGCGGTGGCATTCGATTGGGACAACGATGGTGACTACGATCTGCTGTTGGGGGATTACAAGGAAGGCTTGCTCTTCCTGCGAATGAACACTGGCTCGAACGAGGAGCCGCAGTTCGATATCGAGAATGTGCAGGTGATGATTGACGACGAGCCTTTCAAAGTGGCTGGCGGAATGAGCGCGCCGCGGCTGGTTGACTGGGATGGCGACGGGCTGGTTGATATCGTCACAGGCGGCATGCAACAGGGCGGAGTGTTCTTCTATCGAAATTCCGGCAAGTTGGGCGCTCCGGAGTTCTCGCCGGCAGAGACTTTGATTGAGCCGAGCGCAAGCACGACGGCAGGAGCAAAATGCCCCACCTCCGGCTGCTACGTTGATGCGGTCGATTACGCTGGCGATGGCGATCTTGACGTGCTGGTTGGTGGCTATGCCAATTGGGCCCCGGATCGCAAGCCATTGACCGAGGAAGAAGAAGCCCGCGCGACCGAACTCGAGGCTCAACAAGCCGAGTACATGGCGATGATCCAGGAAGCCTCACTGGTGTTGAACAAGCAACTCGCCAAGGCGGAGACAGAAGAAGCCCGCCAGGAGATCCTCAAGCGGTTCACCAATGACAGGGAGTACAAGAACGCGACGACGCAATACAGTGCGGTCTCGCGTGAATTGATGACTCTTCGCGGCACACCGCAGCGTCAGGCCGGCGTGTGGCTTTACGTGCGAAAGTGATCAAAGCGGTTGCTGGGGCTCGCGCATAGAGAAGGGTCGGCCATGACGGCCGACCCTTCTTGTATTCATTCACCGCCGAGTCAACGGCGACAATCAGTGTCTTAGTTGTTGGGCATGTGGATGAACCACTTGCCGCCGATGTTGCGGAATTCGATCGGCTCTTCGCTCGTCTCGCCGTCCTTGGTCATGGCGATGGTGCCCTTGGCCGTTTCACCATTGATCTCAACGTTCTTCAGTTGGCCGCTGGTGATTTCTTCCATCATGCCGCCATCGTCATCGGAATTCTTCTCAATCCAGTTGATCATGTCGGCAATGAAGGCCGGCTTATTCGTGACGGGAGCGAGCATTTCCGCCATGGCGGCGGAAGGATCGTCCGAGGCAAAGCTCGTGTTCGAATCGAGCTCTTCCTTGTTCAAGCCGTGACTGGCCAGCAATTCGTTGAACGACTCTTCACGGGCTTTGGCTTCGGCTTCGTCAAAGGAGATGGAAGCGAAAGCAGCCATCATCATCATGCCGCTGGCCATCATGTCTTGCGACTCGGTGGTCAGTTGGGCGGAGGCGGTTTCCCAATCGCCATTGGAAACGGCCGTCTTGAAAGTGTTGAACACGGCTTCCGGGCTGTCGCCGCCGGTGCTCTTGCCACAACCGGTGACGGAGATAGCCGCGACAACCAGCAAACCAGCACATCGTTGAGAAAGCGTCATTTCAAAAGTCCTTGCATCCGCGAATGGAGAGTAGATAACAGCGCGCAACTTTGCGGCGTAACGTGCATCTCTGGCACCGCCAGCGGTTTTCACCGCGGCAGCGAATCGCGCAAAGATAGGTTACGCGCGTTGCGCCACGGCAAATCGCCGTAAACAATCCGCGCAGAATTGAGGAGATTCCGGCGGCCAGGAGCAGAAATTGCCTAACCGGAAGGAGCGTTACGTTTGGGATAACCGGACCACGGCGTTTGCGTGGGGAATGGGCTCAAAAAAAAGCTGCAGCCAGCAGCAAAAGCGGCAAAGCCTTGCAATCAAGTTGCCTCGCCAACGGGCTTTTCTTCCCATTGTTCATTCATGTCATATTCGTCGAGCCAGGCATCAAGCTCTTCCGAGGTCAGACGGCGGAGCTTCGTCTCCTGTTCAGCACGCTCAACAACGGTAATATCCTCAGCGGCGAAATAATCCAAGAACGCGGAAGATTGCGTGGCGACGATAACCTGGCAGCGATCCGAAGTCTGCTCAATCAGGGGGGCAATCACGCTGATGGCGAGCGGGTCCAGGCCCTTTTCCGGCTCGTCCAAGATGATCACAGTGGGCAGGTTTTCTTGCGGCTGCAGCAGCAATGTCGCCATGGCGATTGCTCTCAGTGTGCCATCAGGAATCTGCTGAGCATCAAACACGTGTGGATTGCCGACTTCCTTCCAGTTCAGGCGAATGTAATTCTCCTGTCCAGGTTTTGATTCCAACGCAAAGGTGTCAAAGCCTGGGAAGAACTGCCGGACCACTTCGACAATCTTCTCCAGCGTTTCCGGCGATTGGCTTTGATATCGCGCCAACATGGCGGGCAGATTGCCTGCATCCGGCATCAGAAAGCGGTCATTCTGTGCGTAGCAACGGTTGCGGATTCTGGCGGTGCTGGAAGTGTCATCGAAGTTGAACACGCGGCAAGAGCCGACAAGCCCTCGGATGACGCGCGCGGTATCGTTGCCGCGGTTGGCTTCGCGATTGAGTTTTGTTTCGCGATGGCCTGCGCCCAACACATCGCTTTGTGGCTGATCAAAACCCAGCCGATGGAACTCCAAGCGTTCTTCCGTAAACAACAAGGCATCAATCGCGGCATGCACCAGCCGGACGCAGTAGCGACTTTCGCCGGTCTCGGTTTCAAATTGAAACCGGACATCAATCATCGGGGTTTCGCGCGACCCGTAATGCAGCAAGGCTTCGCTGCCGCCGTGCGTGGCAACATACGATTGCAGCCGCTCGCCAATCAACTCGTTGAACATTTTGAACAAAGAAATCAGATTCGATTTCCCCGCGCCGTTGCGCCCAACCAGGACATTCAGCCGACTGAGATTCAGATCGACTTTGCTATAGGACTTCCAACCCCGAATCTCCAGCTTCTTTAGTCGGTTCATGCGTTCGTCCTTCGTCCGCGAGGTAACACTCATGTATTAAGATTTGCTAGGAAACTTCCCTTTGCCCGTTTCTTGGTACTGGCACCGCATCATTGCTGTTCATCAAGACAAGTCGCGATACTCCTTCCGCGAGAAAATCAAGGCTGCAAGGATGATTCCGCCGAATGCAAAGATCAGCAGCATGGTTTGAGCGGTGGATTGCTCCACAGCCTGGAAAAACAACGGTTCTTGCACGCCAAAATCTCCGGCAAGTTCGTACATCATAGAACGTCCGTAGAAATTCACCGCCACGCGTTTGATGATGCCGGGCATGGCTCCCAGGATGGTCTCCATGAAGAGCGAGTAAATCAGCGCGACAATGGTGGAATGGCGGAACAAAACGGCGAACAAGTGAAACAAGCTGACGTAGGCGACAGACATCAGCACGATGCTGGGCAAGTACAAACGCAAGGCCTCGTCCGCAACAGGCGCCGGCATGATCCGGCAAA
>CALJLD010000220.1 GCA_937982665.1 uncultured Planctomycetales bacterium | reverse complement strand
GCGTAGCGCTGCTCGGGGAACAACAAACGAGTATTCAGATTGTAGGGTGCGTGTAACCCACCTTTCGATGGTGTTGGATCAACGCTGACCCTAGCACGGTTGAGAGGTGTCGAAGTGGGTTGCACCCACCCTACGACTAACGGCTGATTGACAACTGTTTCCTAGACTCTCCACTATGGCAAAGCTCATTCCGCTTGAAGATCGTGGTCCGCTACGCGTGCTGTTCGTGCATACGTTCATGCCGGTTGGCGGTGCGGAAACGTTACTGGTGAACTTGATTCGCCGGCTGGATCGCGCGCGATTTGAACCGGAAGTCTGCTGCCTTAAGTTTCCGGGACCGTTGGGCGACGTCATCGGACAGGAAGTCCCGTTGCATACCCACTTGCTCAAACACAAGTATGATCTTCGCGTGCTGCCGCGGCTGGTGAAGCTCATTCGCCAGCAAAAGTACGATGCCATTGTTACGGTTGGTGCCGGTGACCGTATGTTTTGGGGTCGTTTGGCGGCAAGAGTTGCCAAAGTGCCGGTAATCCTGACAGCGTTGCATTCGACCGGCTGGCCCGATGTAATCAATCGGCTCAATCGGGCCCTAACGCCCATTACCGATGGCTTCATCGCTGTAGCGGAAGAACATGCTCGCTACCTGCGAGACGTTGAGAAGTTCCCCGCGGAAAAAGTGTTCATCGCTCCCAACGGTGTGAACGTGCAGCGGTTCGCTCCACGCGAACACAATTCGCAACTTCGCGAGTCGCTGAACATTCCGGCTGATGCGCCGACTGTCGGCATTGTGGCCGCATTGCGGCCGGAGAAAGATCATCACCAATTCCTTCGCGTAGCGCAGCGCGTTCTAAGCCAGTGTGAAGATGCACATTTTCTCATTGTTGGCGATGGCGACCTTCGCGGCGAGTTGGAAGCCTACTCGCAAGAATTGAAGATCACCGATGCCGTGCACTTCCTCGGTACGCGTGATGATGTTCCGGAGTTGCTGAGCGAGATGGATGTCGTGGCGCTGACCTCAAAGATGGAGGCCAACCCTGTCACCATTCTGGAAGCGCTCGCTGCCGGGCGACCGTTCGTGGCGCCAGATGTTGGGTCTATTGCGGAGACACTGCTGAATGGCGAAAACGGCTACGTCACGCCCCCCGGCGACGAAGAGACAATGTCTGAACGCATTGTTCACCTGCTCGATCACCCAGAACTGGCCGATCAATTCGGTTCCGCCGGGCGCCAGCGGGTGGTGGACAACTTCTCGCTCGAACGAATGTTCGAGGCCTATGAGAATCTGATTGAGGATATCTATCGCGAGAAGTGCGACCTGCAAGCAGCCGCACCCAAGAAAGCGACGCTCGTACGGAATAGCTGAAACGCTGTTCGCGGTCATTCGTGCCGTCTGGCATTTGGTTTCGCACATAGATATCGTTGACGTTAAACTGCCCCGCGTTGTTGTGCGAATTGATGTTACAGTAGGCAGCGTCAGCGATGAATCTCTGTGAAGCTTGTGAGTTCAGTCCGGCAACAGCCGAGGAAGCCAGCAGTGATCCGGCAACTCATTTTCATGTTTGCGCGGCATGCCGTGAAAGACTGTTAAGCCGAGCACTTCGTCCTCGCGAGTGGTACAACCTAGCGAAGAAACATGGCACGTGGCATTACTTGTTGCGTGACGATTTTTACACGGATGATGGCACGTCACATCAACCAGACCAGCCAGTCAAAGATCCTGAGCTGCATCTCGCGCCCACCTTGGACGAGGTCAAGACTGATCCGAACACTCTGCTCGATTTCACCATCACGCAATGGTACCTTCGACCCAATGTCGCGGAAGCATGGAAGCAGGTCGACCGTGCGATTGTGCTCAACACTCTTAAGGAACGATACGCACTGGCAAGGACCATTGATGTTCAGGGCATCATCTTGGATGTTGCAGCATGCGCTCTCGACAGGACGGGTGAGGCCTTCGTTAGCGCGGCTTGGGATGATTTCCGCGAGCCGCACCAGTTGTATTCGCTTGCCAATGCCTCTGCAGCGTGCTTAACACACGAAGATGGTTTTTCTCGGGTCACAACCGCGCTTGCTGGTTTTGATGAGAAAACGCGCCGCGAGAATCTTTTTGCACTTAGCTATTTTCGTTCTCGCGATGGTTTGGATTGGATCGAGGAGAATGTTTGTTCTCCTGTTACTGGCGAATGGGGTCGATTGGCAGCGGCGTCGCGCTTTCACTGGGGGAAAGCAGACTCATGGCTACGCAAAGGGAGACCGCTAAGTTTGGTCGCGCTGGACGCGTTGTTGTCCATCGTTCGGCGGGAGACGCCATTGCTTAGCAACCTTCACCCGGAGCTTGAGGACAAGCCAGAATCGGCATCCTTTGAATCAACGCTCAAGCGATACGCCGAGCAAGACAACGCTCCACGAGTGACCAGGGCTATCAGTGCCTTGTTGAACAAAAGCAATCTATTGGCGCGAATTTAGCCCCACCAAAGAGCAACGCCCTGGGGAAAACTCCACCAGGGCGTCACAGATAAAAGCGATAATTGCAAAGATACTCACGGACTCAGACGGTCTTAGTCAACACGGTGTCCGCAATGTCGACAACTGCGATACATCGCAGCGACCTGGTTGCCACAATGAGGGCATGCCCGGGATTGCTCAACCTCGGCCTTGCTCAGTGCCTGACGCTTGCGTCTGGCACGATCGGTCGTTCCCGAGGCGCCAGGTAACGAACCCGCGGTCGCAGCCGCTGTCGGCACCTTCACCTGACTGAGGACGTCTAAGGCGACGGCCTCCAACTCTTCGAGAGAGTTTCGCCTGCCCGGCTTGGGAGCAGGGCGAACTTCTGCTGCCATCTGCACCTACCTTCCCGATAAAGGAAAACGAATGAAACAGACTTCGTTAGGATACGCAGCAACGATGCCAGCGAGCCAAATAATTCTTACAAAGTCTTCGGTTTTTCGCAAAGCGTTTTGCAGTTTCGCCTTAGAGGGCAGCACATCTGACTAACTCAGCAGAGTCAACGCCTAGGGCACCCGGCAATAATGCCGCATTCGCTGCAAGATTGAACAACAGCCAAAACGCAGGCACAGTCGCGTCTCAGAATGAGAGGCCTGCACCATATCGCGGCAAAGGCGCAGCACAAAACGGCCGACTCCAGCAATCAAAGCCGATGTCGGCCGCTGCACATCCAGCAAAACGTGCCCGTTACGGAGAATTTTCAACCCGCTCGAAGCTTTCGTCGAGCACCGTGATGGAACTGGCGTGATCGCCGTTCTCAAAGTGGAAGAACGCGACATTGCCCGATCCGCCCACCTCCACTCTGAGCGCGTCACGTTCGGCATCATAGACCTCAACATCGCTGTTGATGGCCCCCATCTCCATCTTCAGCTTGCCTTCCACAACCTTGAATGTCACCAGTCCGTAGTCGGCGTTTCTGTACTCGCCAGCGTACGCGGTCAGCGGCTTGCTCAGTTCCTGGCTGCGCGCCTGACGTCGGGCGAGATCAGCCGCGATTGACTGCCGCCCATTGGCTATCTGCTGTTCAAATTGTTCAAGCTGATCGGCAAATTTCGCATCGACATCGGCCTTTTCTAGCAGGTTGTCATAGGCGTAGCGTGCAATCAGATCGGCAACAAACCCACCTTGTGTGGTGTTCGCAAAGACAGCCACTCCAATGTTGTGTTCCGGCATGAAGCTGATGTGAGAATGAAAACCGGAAAACCCGCCAAAGTGATGCCAGAACTTGTCGCCGTCGTAAGTGCCTGTATTCCAGCCCAAGCCGTAGCCTGTGCGGCCAAACGACATGTACTGCCCCGTCTGCGTTGCGTAGGGCTCGTGGGCTAACTCAAACGCTTTCGCCGGCAGAGCTTGCTCGCCATCCACTTTGCCCTGTTGGGTGTTTGCCAACAGCCAGCGAGTGATGTCTCGCCCCGTTGTGACCAGCCCTCCAGCGGAATGCATGTTGTTGTCTGTCTTGCCATAGTGCAGCTGGCCGAAGCCATCACCCGTAAGCCGATACGGCATGGCCAGCCGGTCCGCTGCCACCTGGGAGACAAAGCCGGTTGTACTTTTCATCCCCAAGGGACCAAAAATCTCGTCAGCCAGGACGTGCTTCCAGCCCTTCTGCAATTTGGCGTCCATGGCCAGCGTCGCGACGTTGTATCCAATATTGCCGTAGCGAAAAGTCTTGCCGTCCTCTTGAGGGCCGTGTTTGCTCAGAAGGTCAACAAGCAACTCGTTTGTAAACTCGCCTGTGTAAGCCGCGCGAAACGCGACCGGACCGTTGTTGTCAATTCCATGCGTATGCGTGAGAAGTTCTTTGAGCGTGATCGATTCCGCATCCAAAGCTTCGTCCAGCTTGGCGTTCGGCAGGTAGTCCGCCAAAGACGCGTCCAGGCTAATTTCCTCGCGCAGGTGCAACAGCGCAGCGGCAAGCCCAGTGAATGACTTGGTTGAGGACGCGATATAAAACACTGTGTCGGGATCAACCGGTCGGTTCGCTTCCACATCGGCCTGGCCAAAGCCCTTCAGGTAGCGCACTTCGCCGTCCTTGACGACAGCCACAACAACCCCAGGCGCGATTTTCAAATCCATCGCCTTGGGAATAAACTCGTCGAGTTTGTTGGCAAAGTCTTGGGCGGAAACCGCCGAAACGGGCGCGGCAAATATCGCCGCAAGTACCAGAAAGTGTCTAACAAATCTCATTGATCGCCTCGATTGTCTTGATCGTTGGAATGCGCCAGCGCGCAGCAGTTCAAAACTGAAGGCATATCATGTGCCGCCCTGGGAACGCTTGTATTGAACAGGTGAAGCGCGCCCGTTCAACTGGAAGTGGCCAGCCTGCGGAATTCCAGCGGGGTCAAGCTGGTATAGGACTTGAAGACGCGGCAAAGGTGGCTTTGATCGGCAAAGCCACAATCCGTGGCCACGGAAGTCAGGGCCGTGTCAGCCTGAGAAAGCATGCCAGCTGCCGCGGCCACACGGAGTTGCCGAAGCCGGTCCGTTACCGAGACTCCGTAATGCCGGCGAACAGTTCGTGCCAGATGCACAGGATGCACGCCCGCCTCCTGTGCGAGTTTGCGAACTGTGAGGGGTGCGGCATAGCGCCGCGGAAGTTGCCGCCAAAGGGCCTGCGCCCAGTTCGGGGCACAACGGGACCCCAATGACTCTTGCGAATAAGCAAGGTCCGCCAACTGCCCAGCGGTCGGTCGACGGGTTGCCGACTTGGCCACAACCGCTTGCAGAAACAATCGAGTCGCGGTCTGGTTGCTCTGCCAGGTCACGCGATCCAGCGGAATCCCGGAAGTCTGCAACACATCGCCAGCATCGCTCGGGAGCGAGACTTGCAGCGTGAGCGTCCCGTGCGGCCCAAATCGGTTCGTATGCAGAACCTGGGCTGGTTTGATAACGACATCGAGCGGACCCGATTCAAAACGTCGGCCAGCCGACCACTCTTCCAACGATCCTGCCAACAGCATTGTCAGCTGAATCTCTTCGTGCGTATGCGGCTCCAACTCGAAACACGGTTGATAGGAGCGGACCCGCACCGATTCGCGGTGCGATCGAAATAGTTCAGGAAATGTCGATGGCCATGAATTCAGCATCAGTGATGTGTCTTAAGGAATCGCTAACTGATCCTTCGGGAGCCCATTGGCTCATCCAATTGTGGATGGGCTTTCGACAACCAAACCCCCAACTCCTTTCCGGCCCTGCAGCAACTGATTCGTCCAATCAGGCCGATTCTTGCTGCTATCCTCTCTGCTTGTAAATACTTTCCTTCCGTAAGGTTGGATTCATAACTTGAGTTGATTGCAGTGTTTGCCTGGTTACATTTTCTCCCGTTTTCCGGTTTCCGATCTGGCGGCATTTCACCGGCATATCGCGGATCGGGCAATCTTGGCTAAGATGGGGAATCGCCTGAGAGGCCAGGATTGGCTACCTCGGGTAAGTGATCCCCTGCGGTTGCTTCGCACCAGATTGCCACTCAAAGTTCGAACACGTCAGATCATGGTCGAAATCCAACGAAATCCAACTCGGCCTGTCCGCATCGGCACGGTGACGATTGGGGCTGACAATCCCATCGCCGTGCAAAGTATGACGGCAACGGCGACGCAAGACGTGGAAAGCACACTTGCCCAAATCAGGGCTCTCCACGATGCCGGAGCGGACATCATTCGTGTGGCGGTCGATAGCAAGAAAGACGCTGAGGCCCTGGCCGAGATTCGCAAGCTGCTGACCTGCAAAGGCGTTCGACCCAACCTGGCCGTTGATCTTCAGGAAAACTACCGCCTGGCCGCGGTCCTTGCGCCACATGTCGACAAGATCCGGTACAACCCCGGCCACTTATACCACCACGAACGAGAGAAACCCTGGCAGGAAAAAGTTCAGTTCATCGCTCAGTCTGCTGCTGAGCACGGTTGTGCAATCCGCGTGGGCGTCAACTGCGGATCAGTGGACCCCGCCAAGGTCGAGGCCTTTGACCCGGACGACTCCATCAGCCCTATGTTGGAAAGTGCCTTGGAGCATTGCGCGGCATTGGATGAACTTGGATTCACGCAATTCTGTGTTTCGCTCAAAGACTCGGATCCCCAGAAGGTGATCGAAGTCAATCGTCGTTTTGCCGAAGCCCGGCCTGATGTCCCGCTGCACTTGGGAGTCACGGAAGCCGGCATGCCGCCTGAAGGGATCATCAAGACAAGAATCGCCTTTGAGCAACTCATTAGCCGCGGGATCGGCGATACTATTAGGGTTTCGCTCACAGTCTCCAACGCGAGAAAGCCGGAGGAGATTGAAGCGGGCCGAAGCATCCTGGCCGACATCGCCGCTGGGCGTGTGCGGAGTGTTGTCGACTACGGATTGTCCACGCTCAACATCATCAGTTGTCCCAGTTGTTCGCGCGTTGAGAATGAAGCTTTTGTCGAACTGGCCGAAGACGTCAAGCGAATGACGGACTACGCCAAGGATCATGACATCACCATCGCTGTGATGGGCTGTCGCGTGAATGGACCAGGCGAAACGGATGACGCGGATTTGGGCCTTTGGTGCGGTCCGACTTACGTCAATCTCAAGCGCGGAACGGAAACGCTCGGGCAATTCGGCTACGATGAGATACTTTCCAAGCTCAAAGCCGAGCTAGACCAATTGATTGACGCTCGCGGCGGCGCAGTGGCGGGCTAGCGACGACGTCGGCCGGAATCTGCGCAATCTCTGTCATCCAGCAGAATGGACAGATCGCAAAATCACACGCGGTGATTTCTTTCGCGTATCATATATGGGGGGATTCCCTCTGCGCGAAAGTCATGGGTCATCGCCGCCAAGAAGCCGACGCGAAGCGGAAACGCAAACGTGCGATCATGTTTGCGTTGGGTATTACCGCGCTCCTGGTGCTATTTTCGGCCATCATCACCACGATTGTCCTGATGAACCTTTAGCGTTGCGTCTCATCGAGATGGTCTAAGCCGATGATGACGATCGGTCCCAGGCAACGTCACTCTCGTCAATCGGATCTGCGCGCCACGAGTTGGGCCTCGTGTCGAACATCTTCTCCTTCCTCAAACCAGCCCTCTTCAAAGGTGACAATCTCCAATCCTTGCAGCAAGCCAGGCAATTCGCCGTCCTCCAGCAGAAAGTCGCGCGGCGGTTTGGCGTGCTTTTCCAGATTGCTGGCGGTCGCCTGAACGAAGATCAACAGCCCGCCTGGCCGTAGCCGCTGAGCGAATTGGTTGAACAGTTCGCGGCGAAGAAAATAGCTGGAGAGAATCACGTCCCACTGACCCTGCGGCAGCCCATCATCCGCCGCATCGTGTTCGATAGTCGCAAGTTTGACACCTTGCTCTTTGGCGAAGGCTTCCGCTCGCTCCAACGCCAGGTGCGAGATGTCCAGAAGCGAAACTTCAAGCCCTTGCTTTGCCAGCCAAATCGCATGGCGGCCTACTCCCCCGGCAACATCCAAAGCTGTCTGCCCTGGCCGTAGCCGTTCTGCTTGAGCCACGACGAATGCGTGCGGTGGCTGCAAGTCTCGGAACGGACATGCCGTGTCGGCATCGGCTTCCGAGGCATCCGCATATCTGGCGTTCCACTTTTCGCGATCTTCTTGGGACATGGATTCTTGACCAGGTAATGCAGGAGCCAAGTTGGAAGTAACAAGAATTGTATCGGCGAGGGCTGCGGGCGGCGAATGTGGCATTTGCTAGCTGGCGAATTGCAGCTGCGCAGCACCATGCGAGTTTCAATTGCGGCTAAATCGCTAGCCTGATAGAAATACGAATGTCACCTGCCTGCGATTCTCAATGCGGCAGAAGGCTAATGGAACGCGCGATTTCGCACGGTGACCACCCAAAAAACCCGACTTTCCGGCAAGCCGGAGATTGTTTGCCGAAGACAGCATTGAGCCCCGTTGGTAGCATCGGGGCTTGCTTCATTTGCCGTCATCATCCTTCCCTTCTCTCGACGCAAATCTGACGTCTCCCAAGGAGCCACTCCCGCGATGGGTTCAACACTCGATCTCTCCGGCTACGGTATCCGATCCACCCACGGTCAACGCAATCTGCCGCCGGCCGCCCTGTATGAAGAAGCCATCCGGCATGACCGCAGCGAGATCAGTTCCAGCGGCGCCTTGATTGCCTATAGCGGACAGAAAACGGGACGCAGCCCCAAAGACAAACGCATTGTTGATCACCCTGACAGCACCGA
>CALJLD010000219.1 GCA_937982665.1 uncultured Planctomycetales bacterium | reverse complement strand
GTAGCACAGACGCTCCCGCGTCTGTGTCGCGCAGCGACAAGAGGTGGTGAGTTGACGAAGTAGGACCTCGGCAAGGCATCAAACTAGAGAGGCATCGGTCTTCCCTCGTGTCGTGATCGTCGCCAATCCTCTTGTGTCTGCGACACCGAGACGCGGGAGCGTCTTGGCCACCCGAACGTTAATCTAATAATCTTTAGCCAAACACTTCGTGCACAACATTGCCGCCCAGCACGGTTGGAATCTCGTTGCGATTGTTGTGCAAATAGGAGAGTTGATGCTGATCAATACCCAGCGCGTGCAGCATCGTGGCGTGGATATCGGCTGGTGCCAACGGACGCTCAACGGGGACATAGCCCAATTCGTCCGTTGCCCCGATGACTTGCCCCCCTTTGACGCCGCCACCGGCCATCCACATAGTGTACGCCGCAGGCGAGTGGTCGCGGCCGCGTTTGTCGCCTTTGCGTGTGCCCTCGGTTGTCGGCGTTCGTCCGAATTCGCCTCCCCAGACCACAAGCGTGGAATCCAGCAGGCCGCGCTGTTTTAAGTCTTGCAATAAACCGGCGATAGGCTTGTCCGTGTTCAGCCCGTTCTTTGTATGATTTGATTTCAAGTTGCTATGCGCGTCCCAACCGCCATTGCGCAATTGGACACAGCGGACGCCGCGTTCAACCAATCGCCGAGCCATCAGGCATTGCTCACCGAACTCCTTTGTCTCTTTACCATCCAAACCGTACATCTGCCGCGTTGTTTCTGTCTCTGCGGAGAGGTCAAACACTTCCGGAGCGGACGTCTGCATGCGATAGCCCAACTCATACGAGGCGATGCGGGCCTCGAGTTCTGATTGTGGACCGTAATCATCCAGGTGTCGGCGGTTCATTGCCTGAATGAAATCCAACTGACGGCGGCGATCCGCGGACCCGTACCCTTCGGGCATGTCCGTGAAGGGCACCCCTTTGGCGGCATCGACAAGTGTGCCTTGGTATTTCGCCGGTAGGAATCCTGCGCCCCAGCCCGGTAGTTGTGGGGGGACGTTGAAATTGTTGGATAAGAAGACAACAAACCCAGGCAAGTCACGTGCCGCACTTCCCAGCCCATAGTTCATCCATGCTCCCAGGCTCGGTCGATCACCGACGCCCGATCCGGTCAACATGATGCATTCGCCGGGTCCGTGAACCGGCACGCGATGGTTGATCGAGCGGATCACGCATAACTCGTCGACCAGTTTTGCAGTGTGCGGGAACAAGTCGGAAACTTCGATGCCGCTTGCGCCATGCTGTGAGAATGCAAACGGCGAAGCCAGCAGTTTGGAGTTCACGCCGGAACGCGGAATGTTCGGAACGTTGGCCGCGATCGAATCGGGAACCGCTTTGGCATCCAGTTCCGTCAACAGTGGTTTTGGATCAAAGGTATCCGTCTGTCCCGGACCACCGGACATGAACAAGTAGATGACGCTCTTGGCCGTCGGCTTATGGTGTGGCTCAGGCCGTGTGACGTCGTGATCTTCACCAGCAAGGCCTTCATCAAAAGCCATGGCAGTCAACGCGAGCGCGCCAAATCCCAAAGCGCTCTCCCGCAACATGGCTCGACGATTGATTTGAATGGACATTGTACGGCGTTACTAATCGGCGATATTTCTGGCAGCGAATGATGCGGCGAATCTCTGGAGTTGACTACTCGATGTACACAAACTCGTTCAGGTTCATCAGAGCATGACACAACTGAACCAATCTTTGGTCCGGTTTGTTTTCTGATTCTTCGAAATCCAAATCTGCAGCAACTTCTTGCTCCGCACACAAGATATCTTGCGCAAGGGCGATCTCTTCGCTTTCGGGTGGGCGAGATAGAACGCGTTGGAACGCCAGTTTGATTTGAGCTTCGGAATCCTCGCCGGCAAGGCGTTCAATCTCTTGCGCTATTGCCTTCGCGCGATTGGCCATAAAGGGGCTGTTGAGCATGTACAGCGGTTGCAGCGGCACGGTGGACACCGCTCGACGCGAACAACTGGCAATCACTTTGGGGCCATCAAACATCTCCATCACGGTCGGCATATCGCTGCGTTTTTGGAACGAATACAAAGTTCGCCGCAAGCGTGTTTCCTCGTGCTCAGGCGGAACGCTGATTCCGCCGATTGCCCGATTAAGTTCCCCGCTGGCTACCAATGCGGAATCACGAATGGCTTCCGCCTCCATGCGTCGCCGAGGCCATTGCCACAGCAACTTGTTTTCCGGGTCAAGCTCCGCGTTGGCGGCGTTGTGCGCGCATTGTTGTCGATACGTCGCGGACAAGACGATCAATCGATGAATGTGCTTTGTGCTCCAACCGCTTTTCATCAACTCCGTGGACAGCCAGTCAAGCAGTTCCGGATGCGAGGGCGGCATGCCCTCCACACCGAAATCTCCAGAAGTGGAAACAATGCCTCGGCCGAAGTGATATTGCCAAAGGCGGGTGCCCCACACGCGCGATACCAACGGGTTTTGCGGGTCGGCCATCCAATCCGCCAACGCGGAACGGCGTCTCTCGCCCAAATCGGTGGGCGTTATGCCCAACACTTCCGGCCACGCGGCGGTGACCGCATTGCCTGGCGTTCCCGTATCGCCGCGCACCAGCATCCGCGGCTCCATTGTCTTCAGCAACTCCGGCTGCCATGCGATGGGCTTGCGGTTCACAACCGGGAACCGCTCAATGGAAGAGTGGCCTGTTGCCGCGGATAAGAATCCCCACGTCGTCGGTTTGGTCGGCGACTTGTAGAGCTTTTTGTTCGTCAGGCTCTTGACTTCCTTCTTGTAGAAGTCGAGTCCATCTCCGGGAATCCACCGGCTCATGTTCGCAGGTCGCGAGGTATCCTCCGATTGCAACGACAAGTTCCCCAATTGCCCTCGGACGAAGAAGCCTTGCAGGCTGTAGTAATCCCGTTGGCTGATCGGATCGAATTTGTGGTTGTGGCATTGGGCGCATTCCATCGTCAGCCCTAGGATGGCGCTCCCTGTTGCATTAACGATATCAACCAGCACATCATTGCGTTGGATCGCTTCGTCCTCTTGGTTGCCGCTGATCCGGGCCGCGCCCAGGAAACCGGTCGCGATTAAGTTTTCGTCCGAGTAGGGCTCGAGTTCGTCACCGGCCAACTGCTCCTTCAAGAAGCGATCATACGGCTTGTCCTTGTTGAAACTCTCGATGACATAATCGCGATACCGCCACGCATTGGGTCGCACGATATCGTGCTGATAACCTTGGCTCTCCGCCCAGCGGGCCAGGTCCAGCCAGTACCGAGCCCAGCGCTCACCGTAGTGAGGCGAATCCAGCAGCTTCTCGACAAGTCGCTCATAAGCATC
>CALJLD010000218.1 GCA_937982665.1 uncultured Planctomycetales bacterium | reverse complement strand
TTGTGCAACGAGGCGAGAGTCTTTTGCGGGAACTCGAAGTGGTGATAGGTATCGCAGATGAAGATCACATCGACAGACTCCGGCGGCAGCCTGGCGTCATCCTGACTGCACAGAATGGGGTCGACGTTAGTGATCTCAGCCTCTTTGCAGGTCTGGGCGATGTGGTCCAAGAAGTTCTGCGCGATGTCGACCGCATAGACTTTGCCTTCGGAACCGACTTGTTTGGCGAACAAACGAGTGAAGAGACCGGTGCCGGCGCCCACATCGGCGACTTCCATGCCTGACTTGATGCCGGCGGCTTTGACGATCTCTTCCCGCAGCTCATAGATCTCGCGGCCTTCGGCTTCAAAGCGTTCCAGGAACTGGCCGACTTTGGGATCTTTGAAGCTATCGTTGATGCCGGGGCGGACGCTCTTATCCTGAGCCGCGGCGATAGCGGGAGCAACGAGAACGAGCAACAAACTACAAGTGCTGATCGCGCAGGCGCGTTGCAACGCGTTGAATGCTGAAATCATGGAAAGAACCCGGGGATGATCGCGGAAGAAAGGAAAGGCCAATGCGCTTAGATTGCGCATTGGGTGGGCATGTGTCAATGTTCCACGGCCCAACGAACAAGTCGCGCAGCAGCAGTCTCGGGAGGGCAAGTCGCGCGGAATAACGTCGGACGGAGTTGCTACTGTCCTTCGCCTATTGTGCTTCGCCACTCGCGATGAGTTCTCCACCTTCGATGAAGACACCCATGCGGCGGAATTTGTCGTAGCGGGCGGCGAGGACTTCATCCATGGGCCGGCTGCCGACTTCGCGCAAACCCCGGGTGAGATATTGCTTGACCAGATTTGCCGCTTGGTGGTGGTCACGGTGGGCACCGCCAAGCGGTTCATCGATGACATCATCAACAACGCCAAAGGACTTCAAGTCCGCGGACGTGAATCGCAGGGCCTTGGCCGCCTGTTGTTTGTAGTCGTGACTCTTCCAAAGAATGCCAGCGCAACCTTCCGGGCTGATCACCGAATAATAGGCGTATTGCAAAATGGCGACTTTGTCACCCACGCCAATGGCCAGCGCGCCGCCGGAACCGCCTTCACCAATGACGACGGAGATCACTGGAGAGCGCAGCCGCGACATCTCATAGATGCATTGGGCGATAATGGACGCCTGACCGCGTTCTTCCGCGCCAACGCCTGGGTATGCGCCGGGGGTGTCAATCAGCGTGACAACGGGCAGCCCATACTTGGCGGCCAACCTCATCTTGGGCAAAGCTTTTCGATAGCCTTCTGGTGGGGCACAACCGAAGTTTCAGGCGGTTCGCTCGTCCAGAGTGCGGCCTTTTTCCAATCCAACGACCAGCACTTTGATGCCGCCAACTTTCGCAAAGCCGACACGCAGTGCGCGATCATCTCCAAAACTGCGATCGCCGTGGAGTTCGACAAACTCTTCAAACGTGAGATTGAGATAATCGCTGGTGCGGGGTCGGTCCGGATGCCTGGCGACTTCGACCGTTTGCCAGGGTTCCAGCTTGCCATAGATCTCGCGGATGAGATCAATCCGCTGCCGACGCAAGTCGCGAAGTTGTTCGCGCTGGGATTCATCATCGCCATCGGCGGAAGATTTCTTCAGCGCGTTGAGCTGATCTTCTAACTCGAAGATGGGTTTCTCGAAAGCAAGTTGATGCAACGCGGCCATGGAGGAAATTCAATCACGTAAGCAGTAGTTACGATAGCCCAGAATTACGATGCCTCGTTTTGCACGGCGGGCTTATTGGGCTTGGGCGTGCGTTTGAAGATGGAAACAACTTTGATGGCTTGGGCGAGTGCCGCGACAGTTGGGCGGTCGTCCGGCTTCTTGGCCATCATGTCCCGGATGAGGTTGGAGAAATCGCTAGTCACGTTCTTGTTGAATGCTTCCAACGATGGGATGCCGCCACGCAGATGTTTCATCAACAGTTCTTGCGTGTTGAAGCCGGTGAACGGCAACTTGCCGGCCAACAATTCAAAGAAGGTGCAGCCCATGCTGTAAATGTCCGCCTGGCAATTGAAGGACTGCGCGCGGATTTGTTCCGGCGGAATATAACTGGGCGTCCCCTGGACCTTGCCTTTGTTGCCAAACAGTCCCGCCAAGGCGGAGACCTTTTGTGGTTTTTGGGCTAGGGCGAAGTCGATGATTTTGATCTGGCCTTCTGGCGAAACGAGAATGTTCTCCGGTTTGATATCGCGATGGACATAGTTTTCTTTCGCCAAGTACAAAAGCGCCTCGACGCAGCCTTTGATGATCTCGGCGGTTAAGGGAGCCAAGGCCTCGTGATCTTGCAGGATCAAGACCTTGAGGTTGGGATAGCCGTAGAAGTCCATCGCCAGGAAAGGATTATCGCGGAACTTGCCCAGTTCCACGTAGCGAATGACTCGCGGATGTTCGAGCTTGTGCCCAACAGCAAACTCACGTTTCAGCATCTCATTGACGGACTTATCCGTATGATCTTGCCGGACGAGCTTGATCGCATACTTCTTGCGGGTGGAGTCATCAATGGCTTCCCAAACCTGCGTATTGCGGCCGGTGCGAATATGGTGCAGAAGTCGAAAGCGGCCACAATTCATAGGGATGCAATCAGAACTCGCGTGGAA
>CALJLD010000217.1 GCA_937982665.1 uncultured Planctomycetales bacterium | reverse complement strand
CGAGATCCGCGCGCCGAGATTTTTTTGAAAACTCACATTGCCCACTGCGCAGCTTTCGTGGGAATTTGCCGTTTCGCTCTTTGGCAATTGAAATCACACACGGACATCGCGCTGCGGCATGCACAAATGAGTCGTCACTTGCGGGAAGATGTATCGCAAATGTTGTTGCTGGCGAGAGCACATGCGCGGCGTCACGCCGTGTACTTGCTATACCTTCGCCGTGCTTGCATTTACGTAACTGACCAACCCCGGAAAATGCGGAATGTTGCACTTTGTTGTCTCGCGCTGTCCCGGCAATTACTATCTACACACGCACCAGGCTTCTCGCCGTAACTGGGCGTGGCTGTTGTCGCTTTTGGCACTCTATTCGCGGAACTTGTTATGCAAACACTTGCCGGTCTTTGTCGTGTTGTTTTTGCGTCGGTTCTTGTTGTCGCTGTCGGTGGCGTTGCCTTCGCGCAAAATCCGGCTCCGGACCGCAGGCCGGATGAAGGCGTTGGCCCATTTGAGAAGCTCGTCATCCAGGGCGTGATCTTGATTGATGGGACTGGCGCACCCCCGCGAGGGCCAGTGGATGTGGTGATTGAGGGCAATCGTATCGCGTCCATTGGCGGAGGCCGTGGGGGAAGGAACACGCGCGACGCCGATCATGTGATTGATGCGACCGGGATGTACATGTTGCCGGGCTTTGTGGACATGCACGCCCATTGCGGTGGCGCTCCCAAAGCTCCCGATGCCGAATATGTTTACAAGCTGTGGATGGCGCACGGCGTGACGACCGTTCGCGGTGTGGCTTTGGGCCGCAATGACTGGACGGTCAGCGAAAAGGAACGCAGCGCAAAGAATGAAATCGTTGCGCCGCGGATCTTCAACTACCAACGGCCGCCAGGGGAAATCGCCTCTGCGGAAGATGCCCGCAACTGGGTGCGTGAAGCGCCGCTGCGAGGCATCGATGGCTTGAAACTGGGCGCGTATCGGCCGGAGATCATGGCCGCGTTGTGCGAAGAAGCCGCGAGACACGGTCTGGGCACAACGGCGCATCTGGCGCAGACCGGCGTGGCGCACATGGACGCCATGGACGCCGCGCGTGCGGGTTTGAACACCGTCACGCATTACTACGGCCACTTTGAAGCGCTGATGAAAGACCACGTCGTGCAGCCTTGGCCGACGGACTACAACTACAACAACGAGCAAGATCGCTTTGGGCAGGTTGCGCGGCTGTGGGACAAGATCCATCCGCCTGGCAGCCCCGAATGGAAGGCCTATCTGCAAGAGCATCTGGAGTTGGGCACGGTGTTTGATCCCACCATGTGCATCTATTCGGCCGGGCGGGACTTGATGCGGGCTCGCACGGCAGAGTGGCACGACAAGTACACGCTGCCGTCCTTGATGGACTTCTTTGAACCCAGCCGGCGAAATCATGGTTCGTACTGGTTCTACTGGACGACGGAAGATGAAGTTGCCTGGCGGAACTTCTATCACGTGTGGATGCAGTTGATTAACGATTACAAGAAGATGGGCGGCCGCGTGACCACAGGCTCGGACTCGGGCTTCATTTATGACACGTATGGTTTTGGGTTTATTGAAGAGTTGGAGCTGCTGCAGGAAGCCGGATTCCATCCGCTGGAAGTGATTCAGTGCGCCACGATGAACGGCGCGATGACGTTGCACGAACCCAAAGAAGAGCCGATTCAGTTTGGCGTGATCCGGCCGGGCTTGTTGGCCGATATGGTGATTGTTGCGGAAAACCCGCTGGAGAATCTGAAGGTGTTGTATGCGTCTGGCGCGCTGAAGCTGGACGACGAGACCGGCGAGCCTTCCCGGACACGCGGCATTCAATGGACCATCAAAGACGGCATCGCTTACGACGCCAAGCAGTTGCTGGCCGATGTGGAAGCGATGGTTCAAGCACAGAAAGACGCGCGACGGCCGGAATTGACCGAGCCGGAGGAGGACGCGCAAACTTCCGCAACAGATCAAGCTGACAATCAGACAGACAACCAAAGCGATCGTGCGGCAACGAACTCGGCAAATTCGTCAGCGGGCGGCAACGCTACCAGTTCCGCTTCCTCGGCTTCGTCCACGCCGGCAACAGCCGAGTCGTCGACAAGTTTGCCACGGATTGCCCAACGGCCGGAGTTTGGCATTGATTGGAATGCTGAGGTCACGCTGCCTGTTGTGATTCACGGTGGCGATCTGATTATCGCCGTGCCCGAGACGGGCGGCAGCGTCAAGGCCTACAGTTTCGCCAAGGGCTTATGGCGAGAAACAACTGTGGCTTCGTCCTTGAACGAGCTCTCTCCACCGATTGTTGGCGGCTCCGTGGCTTGCTTTCGCGATGGTGACAAACTGGTGGCGTTCAGCGCCAAGACCGCCACCTGGAACACGCAGCAAGTGGCCGATTTTGAAGACGCTGCGATCGCCGTCAATCAGGATTCGATCACAATCACAACCGATGACGCCGTGCATGTGTTCAGCGCGGCAACCGGCAGATGGTCCAGCGCGAGTTTGAAGTGAGACCGGCTGGTTGACAGTTGGCGCAAGTGCTTATTGGGACAACATCTTAGCAGCGAGCGAAAACGCCCGGGTTCTTTCGCTTAGTGCAATGTCAACTGGCTTTTCACAGGCTTTCGCACAACTTTTGACATTGACTTTTTGACGCTGGCCTGGACAGCGAATAGAATTTCAATGGGTGAGCATTTCGATTGAATTGGAATTGAACATCGTTGTTACGTGTGCCTGATAGTGGATGCAAGGCGAACAACGAATTCAAGATATGGTGGAACAGAAAGAACCTGGCCATGAGCGGGCCGGGGCGATTTCCAAGAGGGTTCCCGTCTTTCTCATTGGGAGGACGCCATGTCAGTTGCCACTCGTACGGTCACGATCAACGCCGCCTTCTTACAAGAGATCAAAGAAGACAATCAACGGCTGCACGAATTGTTGACGCATTTGCGGGGAAGGGATGCTCGCTGGCGGCTCACACTGTCTTCGCTGGCCGATTTGCTGGGCCAACTTCGTGACCAACTTGCCACGCACTTCTCTTTGGAAGAAGCGTTCGGATACTTTGAAGATCCGTTGAGAGTTGCGCCGCACCTTTGTGATCAGGCTGAGAAACTCCGCAACCAGCACGGAGAACTGTATTCCCGGGCGAGCGACCTGGCCGAGTTTGCCGATGCTCAATCGCGGCGCTCTGGCGGTGACCAGGCATCCGGAGTTTGGGAGCGGTTTGCAGCCTTTGACGCAGCGTTGCAAGATCACGAAGCGTGCGAAAACGAACTCATCATGAGCGCGTTCACCGTGGACATTGGCGTTGGAGATTAGCAGCGTTGGCGATAACTAGTGGCGACTGGTTGCGTTTGGCAATTAGTCATCCGGTTGTCACGATTGCTGATCGCCATGCGCTTGGTGCCACGTCTGAATTGTGTCCCAGGCTTCCGCCGCGGTCTCCGCGTATTGAATCAATTCCAGATGCGCGTCGGCGATGACGCCTTCATCGGCCAGGAATTGAAAGTCGATCACGTTGTCCCAATATTCACGGCCGATCATCACGATCGGGATCTCTTGCATCCGTTGCGTTTGCCGCAGCGTTAGCGCGTCGAAGAGTTCATCGAGAGTCCCAAAACCACCGGGAAAGATGACGAGAGCTTTCGCGCGGAACAGGAAATGCATCTTCCGTAGCGCGAAGTAGTGGAACTGAAAACAAAGTTCCGGCGTGATGTATGGGTTGGGGGCCTGCTCCATCGGCAACGTGATGTTGAGCCCAATGCTTTTTGCGTTGGCTTCGTGCGCGCCGCGGTTCGCCGCTTCCATAATGCCAGGCCCACCGCCGGTGGCGATGACATAATCGGCTTCGCCATTTGTCTGACAACATGAGGAAACCAGGTTGGCGAATTCGCGAGCGATCTCGTAGTAGTGGCTCTTGGCGACTAATCGCTTTGCCCTGGCGACGTCACGCTTCAGTTGCTTATCCGCGGGATTGTGTTTCAAGTTCTCTTCCGCTGCGCGGAGGCGATTCTCCGCGGCGTCTTTGTCGACAACCTGAGTCCCGCCAAAGACAACGACCGTTGTATGGACACCATGCTCCTGAAACGCCATCTCCGGCTTCAGAAGTTCCAACTGCAGGCGGACGGGCCGCAATTCCGGCTTGCCCAGGAAGTCGATGTCGCGTTCGGCGAGGACGTAGCTGGGCGATTTGATGATGCGGTCCAGGCGTTCGTCGAGATCGGACATGATTGCGCAAGGGAGTCGCGTTGCGTGGGGATTTATCAAGAAGCCGAAACGGCAGGATAGCGAAAGACGTCTGCCGCGACTGCGCGGAATTGGGCAGACTCTGCGGGCACACGGCAGATCTTTCGCAGCCGCTAGCAGTGCGCAAGCGTGCATTTGCAGGGCTTTCGCCACGATTGCTGAAACCGCTTCAAGCCGCGCCCGCCAAACCGCCGATGATAAGAATACAAGAGACCGGGAGGGCGGGACCTCGTGTCCCGTTTCAGGATAGAGATCATGGCAGTTCGACGGATCGACCTGCCATGATCTTTTTTTATGCGCTGAGTTGAGGAACAGCGGCGCAGCTGTTTCCCGGATTCCTGTCTACACGGGAATGACGGCGCGCACCTGCGGCGCGAACGTTCCGCGCGGGGGCGGTTGCCTTTTGGGCGTAGCCGAAATCCGGATCAGATCTTGGCCGGCGACATGCTTTGCAGCGCCGCGCGCTTGGGCTTAGCACTCTTGAGCCAGTGAATGCTGCCCAGGATTGAGCGCGAGATAAACGCCGGCATCAGCGAGAAGCTCGCTCGGAGCAAACTTTTGACTGGCATATGGCCGTAGCGTGCCGCGCGCCAATAGGCTGTGCGAGACACGGCGAAGTTGCCTTCGTGCATGGCCGTACGTGCCCGATGGTGCCATGCCCGACCCAGCTTGGATCGCATTTGCTTCTTGGCGTCGGCGGAATCGGAATGCTTTTGAATCGCCATCTCCAAGAACAACGGCTGCAACATGGCATAGCCGTGGGTGAGGACGTTGTTGTCCCCATGCAGCCGATAAGTGCTCAGGCTTTCCGGAACAAGCCGGAACTTGCCAACGCGGGCTACGCGCAACCAAAGATCGTAATCCTGGCAGTAGCGCAACCGATGATCGAACAAACCGCTGCGTGAAAGGGCGTCACGACGAACCACGACCGAAGACGTCAAAACAAAGTTCTGCTTCAGAAGGTTGTCAAAGACCATGCCTTCTGTGGCATTGGGGAATTCCGCAATAGCGCTAGGATCTCGCTGGCCGTCTTGATGCAAACGTTCGTAGTCCGTAAAGCAAAGCACGGCTTCGGGATCATTGCGGAACATTTCGAGTTGCCGCTCAAGTTTCTCAGGCGCCCACTCGTCGTCAGCGTCCAGGAACGCCACGAACTCAGATTGGGAAGCCAGGATGCCTTGATTGCGGGCAACCGCCGGACCGGCCGCATCATCATTGCGAATCACGTGGATGGCCGGATGGCTCAGCGTGTTGAGATAGGCCTGGGTCCCGTCAGTGGAGCCATCATCAACAATGTAGAGATCCCAATTCTTGTGAGTCTGCTGCAAAACGGACTCAACAGCGCGGGGCAAGAGCTTCCCGCAATTGTGTGTTGGGATGACAACAGCAACGCTGTCCATGGTGATCCACCAAGGTGCAAGGAGACGGTCGTTCCAATAGGATGCGCACACGTCTCCGCGGCCCGGCGTGCGGACAACGGCTCGTGTGACTTTGCGCAGATACCGGCAAGTTAACGTCCCGGATTGCCCATGTCACCTAGAAAATGCCGGAAGATGCAGATTCCGGCGAGTTAGCCGTTTCCGGGGCCGATTCGGGCCACTAAGAAGGGTTAGAGCCGGCATTTTGCCGGGCATTCTCGTTCACTGCCCCGGCGAGTACCGCGTGCAGCCCGGCGATACTCTTTTCCATGGAAAACTCGGCGGCGACGCGTTTTCTGGCGGCCTGCCCCAATTTGCCGGCCAATTCCGGGTCGCCCGCGAGCTGGGCAATATGTTCGGCCATGCCTGCAGTATCGCCCTCTTCCACGAGCAAGCCGGTCTCGCCTTCGAGCACAACGTCGGGAATTCCGGCGTGCCGAGTTGAAATCACCGGCAGGCCAGAGGCGCCAGCTTCCATCACCGAGACTGGAGTTCCTTCGCAGTCGCCATCAGGAGCTTGCATGGAGTGTTGGATCAGCGCGCGAGCATTCCGCATTTCTTCCGCCACGGCGTCATGCGGCAAAGCGCCCAGGAATTCAACAGCGTGAACAACATCAAGTGACCTGGCCAGTTCCTGACATTCGGCCAATTTTGGGCCGTCGCCAATCATCCGCAATCGCGCGTCGGGCGCTTTCTCAAGAGCCCCGGCAAATGACTTGAGCGCGAGATCGGGTGCCTTCTTGGGAACGAATCGTCCGACGGTCAAAAAGGTTGGCGGGCTGTCTTGCGGATTTCCTTGTCGAAATTGCTCGCAATCAATTCCGCAGGGATTCCAAATCGTGTGCTCTGGTTTCGCGCCCATCTCGATCAACCGCGCGCGCATTACTTTCGAGACGCCAACAACGGCCGCAGCGTCTTGAAACATCTTCTTGTACGCCTCGCCGAACTCGTTCAAGACGTCATATTTGCTGGCGTCATAGCCGTGGAAGTGCACGACAAACGGAATCTTAGATCGCTTGCATGCTTCGTGAATGGTTACGCCGGTCGTACCATACTCGGCGAGAACAACGTCCGGCTGGATTTCGCTGAAGAGTTGGCAGTACGCTTTGGTGGTTTGCTCCTCATGGGTGGCTACCCCCAACGCGCGGCTTGTTGCTCGCAGAGACTTGCCCAAAACCGATTGCGACACGATCGGGCGGCCTTCAACAGTTGGCGCGCCGTTCTGGTTGCCAACCACCGTGTTTGTTGATGGCAGAAACTTTGCGTGCGCGCGGAGGAATGTCTCGCTCACGGTGTCGAGCGTTGGTTGCACGATGCACAACTTGAACACATCAGTCATTGAGAACCCTTGTGCGGGAAGTGTTCTTCTTGGCAAATCCCAAACTTGCAAAGCGACGGGCCGCGTCCCACCACGAATAAACCCAAGTTGGGTGAATCTTGTTGTTGAGCACGAGATCGACCGTTGCAGTCCCTCGATACTGTTCCAGGTATTCGCGGATCGTCCAATAGTTCTCCCAATCGCGATGGGCTTTGTATTCCCACGCGGCCGAGGCGACTTTCCGCAAGCCGGCATCCTCCATCTCCGATTTGGCTTCGACGGTGAGAGCCTGGGCGTTCTCCGCCACCCAACGACAAATGGTTTGATGCCAGCCGATTCGCGTCGCGGCCTGGCTTGATTGGTTGGAAGAATGCTGCCGATGGCCGGTCAGCGCATCTTCCACCAATTTGATCCGGCCTTGTTTGACCAGGTCCAAGCAATACACCAGGTCTTCCGCGTGTCGTGTCCAGGTGGGAAAGCGCGGTGAGCAATCGCGGCGGACAAGCATCGCCGAGGGCGAGCGGAAGACGTTGAGTTTGGCCAACTGCACGGGAGAATAACGTGTGGTGGGGTCGATCGTCTCAAACCGCGTGACGTCGGAACGGATTCCAAAGACAAAGATATTGGTATGGACGGCAACAATCTCGTCGGGCGATGGGTCCTGAGTGACAGCTGCCAACTGTCGTTCCAGCTTTGATGGCTTCCAAACGTCGTCAGCATCCAGAAAAGCGATCCATCTGCCGGTGGCTTCGTCTATGCCGCGGTTGCGGGCGACGGACTCGCCCTGGTTATGCTGCGAGATCACGGTGACTTCGTCATACGCATGGGCGAGCGTGGCGGAATCGTCCGTGGAACCATCATCGACGACAATGATCTCGTGCGGTCGATGCGTTTGATTGAGCGCCGACTCGAGCGCTTCACCTAAGAACGCGGAGGCGTTATAGCAGGGGATAACGACGGAGACAGATTCCACAGTCATGCAAATGGTGGCGGGGGACAGTCGGCAAGTGTCCGCGAGACCTGTTTTGGCCTTAACAATGCACTTAATGATGCAACGGAAAAGATATCGCTGCAGCCATCCAACGGGGACGGTTCAGGTCAATATTGCCCCAAGTTGTCTATCCAACTGAGTTTGCGCACTGCTGATTCGAGAATAGTCCGGCCAATTCAGATCGTCAAACGGCGTGTCATGACTGATCAAAACCCACTTGGAGCAGAAGATGAGACAAGAGATCGAAATCGAAGTTGTTGGATTAGCGCAACTCCCAGTTGTTGTCCCACTTTTTGACGCTTACCGCCGTTTTTACGAGAAGAAGCCCAATCTGCCCGTCGCGGAGAAATTCCTGCGTGCCCGGCTGGAGAACGCCGAGTCCGTGATTTTTCTGGCACGGATCGAAGGCCAGGCTGTGGGATTCACTCAGCTTTATCCAACGTTTTCTTCGGTCTCTGCTCAGACCGCCTGGATTCTCAATGATCTTTATGTGGCCGAATCGGCTCGGGGGCGGGGAGTGGGCGCCGCTTTGCTCGAACATGCCGCGCGGTACGCCAAAGAGACCGGCGCGAAGGGGCTGGAACTGGCAACCGCAAAGGACAACCTCACAGCTCAACGGCTGTATGAACGACTCGGCTGGGTCAGGGAGGATAATTTTTATCGATATGAGCTGTTGGTCTGACGCAAACCGCAACTGCCTCAAGCTTTAGCTCGCTGGTGTGGCAGGCTTTGCATTGCGTTGGCGTTGCGGCAATCCCGGCGGGATTGTGAATTCACGCGAACTTAACACTTTCTTCACGATCGAGATTTAGGATTCGCTCGTGCAATTGTTAAGTTCCCCTTTCCCCACCTGGGAGTACCCACTGTGAATTCATCGCGCGGCGTTTCTTTTGCCATTCTTCTCGGCCTTGCCGCTGTTCTTGGCTGTAATGGCGCTCCTGTCGAGGAAGGCACGTCAGATCTCGTGGGCGAAATCAAAGTGGATGGGTCCAGCACAGTCTTCCCAATGACCACGCTTGCCGCGGACCGCTTTGATGGTCCTTATCCCAACGTTTCCGTCGAGGTGGGCGCATCGGGAACGGGTGGTGGCTTCAAGCGATTCCAAGAGGGTGAAACAGATATCTCGGACGCTTCTCGTCCAATCAAGCAAGACGAGTTTGCGGCTTGTGCCTCAAAGGGTGTTGAGTTCATTGAACTGCCCATCGCCTATGACGGGTTGACGTTTGTTGTCCATAAAGAGAACGACTGGGCGACCGAACTCACTGTCGACCAATTGAAGGCCATCTTCCAAGAAGGTGGAAGCGCGACAAAGTGGAGCGACTTGAATGAGAATTGGCCAAGCGACGACATCATGATCTTCGCGCCCGGCACGGACTCGGGAACGTTTGACTATGCCAAGGAAGTGTTGGCGAAAGACGGCGAGATGCGCGGCGATATGACCACAAGCGAAGATGACAACATCATCGTGAACAGCGTTGCCGGCAATAAGAACGCCATCGGGTTTTTTGGCGCTTCTTACTACTTCCTCAATACGGACAAGCTGAACAGCGTTGCAATCGTTAATCCGGACACTGGCACGGCCGTCAGCCCTTCCAGCGAGACAATCGAATCTGGTGAGTATGCACCATTCAGCCGCCCGCTGTTCATTTACGTCAATGTCGAAGCCGCCGGACGCACCGAAGTGGCGGCGTTTGTGAACTTCTACTTGGACAACGCGGCTCAAGTGGCCAAGGACAAAGCTTATGTTGCTCTGCCGGATGCCATCTATGCCAAGGTTCGTGCCAACTATGAAAACAAAGTCACGGGCACACACTACCTCAACGCCGAGGGCGGCCATCGCAAGGGCTCGCTGGAAGAGATCTTTGTGCCGGAAAACCTCGTCAAGTCGGTGCAGTAAGTCCACTGACGAACATAACCGTTCATTGGCAAACACAGCGCCAGCGTTTGAACATTTCGAATAATCGCGTTCGCCAATCCGTCCTGGGTTGGCGAACTTATGTGGCCCCCCAACTGACAGAAGGCACTCTTGGCTTCCGCCTCTGAATCACTCAACGTCCGCAACCGCTCGCTGCAGGGCCTGCAAGAGTTCTGGATCAAAGGACTCTTGTGGCTTTCCGCAGGGTTCTCGATTGCCATTACGGTGGTGATTATCGTGATCCTCTTTGGCGAGGCGATTCGCTTCTTTGCGGACGATTCGATTACCTTTGCCGAGTTCTTTGGCAGTACGAAGTGGACGCCGACGGTTGGCACAACGGCCGAGTCCAAGTCCTTTGGCGTTTGGCCGCTGGTTTGCGGAACTTTGGTCGTCACGGTGATTGCCATTGGCATCGCTTTGCCGCTTGGGATTGTGACGGCAATCTTCCTGAGTGAATACGCACCGCGAAAGGTGCGAGCATTCCTGAAGCCGGCGTTGGAGATTCTGGCCGGAGTGCCAACAGTTGTTTACGGCTTCTTCGCCTTGACGTTTATTACTCCCCAGTTGAATTGGGTGCATCAACTCTTCTTTGGCGAAGAGGGATTCGCGGCTTTCAATTCCGGGGCCGCGGGTATCGCCGTGGGCATTCTCTGTCTTCCGATCATCACGTCACTGACGGAAGACGCACTACGGGCAGTTCCACGTAGTCTTCGCGAAGCTGCCTACGGTTTGGGAAGTACTCGTTTTGAAGTGGCGACCCGCGTTGTGGTTCCCGCTGCTTTGTCCGGAATTGTGTCTGCGGCATTGTTGGCAATCGCCCGCACAATTGGCGAAACGATGATTGTGGCACTTGCCGCCGGCAGTACTCCAAACCTGACAGTTGATCCGCGGGACGGCGTGCAAACCATGACCGGGTTTATGGTGCAGATCGCTGGCGGAGACTTCAGCAACTTCGGGATCGAATACCTTTCGATGTATGCCGTGGCCGCGGTGTTATTCGCGATGACCTTTGGGCTCACGCTGTTGGGTCATCGCATTCGCGTGCGTTTCCGGGAGGCCTACTAATGTCTGTGCCTTTGGAGCGCGTGTTCATCCTAAACGCGGAACGGCGGCGAGAGCTGTCCCGGTCCGCGGCGAATCGTCGCCGGTTCAGCGTGGCGTTCGTCGTGTTTTGCTCAATCGTGGCGGCGCTTTCGCTGATTGTGCTGGGAACACTGCTGTACGACATCTTTGCACAAGGGACCGGCTACATCTGGCGTTCGTCCGAAGGCAGCTTTGGCGAGCGAGTGAGCGCCTTCTTCGGGACGTGGTCACACTTCCTCAGCAGCCCGCCGCGACAAACCGCGTCTGAAGCGGGAATCTTCCCGTCGATGTTTGGCACCATTTGGGTGTGTGCGGTCTGTGGGTTGGTTGCATTGCCCTTGGGCGTTGCCACGGCGATTTACCTGGAAGAGTTCAAGCCCAAGCAAACCTGGCTGCGGCGAGTTCACGGGTTTGTGCAACTCAACATCACCAACCTGGCCGGCGTACCAAGCGTTGTCTACGGCATCATCGGCATGACAATCTTTGTCTCGATGTTCCAAAGCCCCGGCAGCTCGCAAACGCCGGTGTTGGAGTTTGGGATCAATGGCATCTATGACCAGTACGAAAGCAAAGGCCTGCGCATGCTCCGCGTCCCGGTCGACAGCCGCGATGCGCCAGACACGCAGTTGGTGGATGGAATGACCGTGTACGACGGTCAGGGCAAAGCGCTGGAGTTGAACTTGATCCCGGTGGGAGCGCCCATTCCGCAGGACGAAGAACTCAAGCGGCGAACATTGGTTAACGTCGCGGGTGGACCGGCACGCAGCCGCTACATTGACGAAGCCTGGTATTATGTGCGAATTCCGTTTGGTCGCAGCGTCTTGGCCGGCGGACTCACTTTGATGCTTGTGGTTTTGCCGATTGTGATCATCTCCGCACAAGAGGCCATCCGCGCTGTGCCACAAGCTCTGCGCGAAGCGGCGCTGGGAATGGGGTGCACTCCCTGGCAAGTTGTCCGCAAAGTCACGCTGCCCGCGTCCATTCCAGGCATTATGACCGGAAATATTCTGGCCATGAGCCGTGCCATCGGTGAAGCCGCGCCAATCCTGATGATTGCCGGTGTTGTGTACATCAAGTCCGCCCCGGGCAACCTGATGGATAGCTTCACCGTGATGCCGCTGCAGATTTACAACTGGGCATCAGACAGCCATCGCGAATTTCATGACCTTGCCGCAAGTGGGATTATTGTTCTGCTCGCCATCTTGCTGTTCTTTAACGCCAGCGCCGTGATCATCCGCCAGAAATTCCAGAAGAACCTTGGTTAATCATGATGACCGATCAACCCGCCAAAACGGCAAGCGCTTCCGCCGGAACACCAGCGCGGGCAAAGAGCTTCAATGCGACCAAGCACAACGGCGAAACGCCAATCATCCGTCAATCAGCGGAAGTGTTTGCCGAGCGCGCGCAAAACACACAGCTTGGCGAAACGGCGATCACCATCAGCAACTTTGATGCTCGCTACGGCGAGTTTCAAGCGCTTAAGAACATCAACCTGGAGATTCCGGAAAAGTCCGTCACCGCGTTCATCGGACCTTCTGGCTGTGGCAAGACCACATTGCTGCGCTGGATTAATCGAATGAATGACATCGTGCCGGAGGCGCGCTGTTCCGGCAAACTCACAATCCGTGAGTTGGACGTCTTGCAGCCGCGGCTCGATGTCGTTGAATTGCGACGCCGCGTTGGCATTGTCTTCCAAAAGCCCAACCCCTTCCCCAAGTCGATCTTTGAGAATGTCGCCTTTGGGCCAAGACTTCACTACAAGGCCAGCCGCTCTGAACTTGCTGATCTTGTGGAATGGGCGCTGCGGAAGTCCGCTTTGTGGGATGAAGTCAAAGATCGCCTTAAGCAATCGGCCTTGGGACTTTCCGGTGGTCAACAGCAACGCTTGTGCATCGCCAGGGCGATTGCTGTGGGGCCGGAAGTCTTGCTGATGGATGAACCTTGCTCCGCGCTTGATCCCCGGTCCACACTGGCTGTGGAAGACTTGATCGCGGAGTTGAGCAAGGAATACACAATTGTGATCGTCACGCATAATATGCAACAAGCGGCACGCGCCAGCGATTCGACCGCATACTTGTATGAGGGCGAGCTCATCGAGAGCGGACCCACGCACCAGGTCTTCACGAATCCGCAAAACCCGGAAACAGAGAGATACATTACCGGCCGATTGGGCTAATCAAGCCATTGGACGCTCTGCGGCAGGAGTGCCTTTTATGAGCAAACACTTTGAACGCGATATAGAGAACCTGCAGCGCGCGCTGCTGACGATGTCCGGCCATGTTGAAGAAATGGTTGGGCTGGCAAGCCGGGCACTTTGCGAACGCAATTCGACTCTCGCCCAGCGAGTGATTGATAGTGACGCGGCCGTTGACGAACAGGAAGTGCGATTGGAAGAGGAATGCTTGAAGATCCTCGCCTTGCACCAGCCGGTCGCCATTGATCTGCGGCGCGTGGCAACCGTGATCAAGGTCAACAATGACTTGGAACGGATTGCGGACCTGGCCGTGAATATCGCGCAGCGCACGCGTTGTCTGGTTGAGGACTCGGAGTTCCCCATCCCGCTGAAGCTTGACCGCATGGCGGACTTGGCGCGGACAATGCTTCGCGACAGCCTTGATGCACTCGTCGATATGGACGTCGCCAAAGCGAGGCTGATCTGTCAGACGGATGATGAAGTTGATGAACTGAACCGCCAGGTCATTGACGAGTTGCAATTGCGGATGCAGGAACATGTGGTGACCATTTCTGCGGCCTTGCATTGCTTCTCCGCAACTCGACACATGGAGCGGATTGCAGACCACGCGACAAACATTGCCGAAGATGTCATCTACCTCGTGTCTGGTGAAATCGCCCGGCACAAAGCCCCACGATTGCCAGCAACGAACAGCTAAAACGCGGTGCCATGCCTCAAGCAAAAGTCCTGATTATCGAAGATGATCCCGATCTCTCACGGGTGCTGGCGTACAACCTTCGTAACGCCGGCTATGACGTCTCGGCGGCGAACGACGGCCGTGAAGGTTTGCGACGAGCACGCCTGCAGATCCCGGACTTGATCATCCTGGATGTCATGCTGCCCTTGGTCGATGGCCTTGAGATTTGTCGGCGGCTGCGAGGGGAACCTGAGACGGCCGACGTCATCATTCTCATGCTCACCGCCCGCAGCGAGGAGAGCGACGAGGTTGTCGGACTTTCCTTAGGCGCCGATGATTACATGACCAAGCCGTTCTCTGTGAAAGTCCTGTTGGAGCGGATCAAGGCGCTCTTACGGCGGACGAGTGAAGCGACAGATGAAAAGGAAGTCTTCACCTACGACGGAATCACGATTGACCGCCGGCGGCATGAAGCATCCGCAGGCGAGCGCCGACTGCAACTCACCCAGGCTGAGTTCCGTTTGCTGGAAACCTTGCTACGACAACCAGGCCGCGCGTTTCATCGCTCCGAGTTGATTGAAGCGGCCCTGGGCAAAGACAGTTACGTGCTGGAGCGGACGATTGACGTCCACATCCGCGCCTTGCGAAAGAAGTTGGCCGAGCACGCGGATGCCATAGAGACGGTCCGCGGGTTGGGGTATCGCATGCGTGACAGCCGGCGTGCGGAAGTCACGGAAGCCAACAAAAGCTAGAGCGACTTCTTCTTTCGCGCGCAGAAAAGGTAACATCGGTCAATGGCCAAAGAGCCACTCGCCTGCGCGGCCAGTTTTGATCTTGGATCGGTTCAAACTTTGGTGCGCGCGGACCGGCAGCCAGAAGGATTGAATCTCCCGCTTATCAACCCCACCGCTGCGCCCCCTGCAATACGGAAATTTGCTCCGTAGGCCGACGCATAAGGCGCTGGGCGTCGCACCCGTCGCCAGCGAAATCTCAGAAACTCGCCTTGCAGAGTGCGCAGCTTTTGTTGGAGATTGCCGCCTACGCTCTTTGGCAACTGAACCAAACTTTGAAACCCGGCAAACTCAGCGGCAGCGGATGATGTGTTTGCTTGCGGGGCGACAGTCTGAGGCAATGCAGACCGACGCGAGTGGTGGACGGTTTGACCTTCTCGGCCAACCGCGGGGTCATTCCAATTCGGATCTGCTTCAGCGCACAAAAAAAAAGGGCGCTCACCGAGGTGAGACGCCCTTGTTTGTGCTTACATTGCAGACTACCAGGCGAACGAGATGCTTCCGCTACCGGTGTGCAACATTTGGCGGCCGTTCGCATAGGCATCATAACCACCGTAGATGCTCCAGTGGTTGCCTTGCACCAATTCCAAGCCAAGACCAACCAGGCCCCAGTTGCGGCCAAAGTCCAAGCCACGAGCGGTGTAGGCAGCCGGACCACCCAGTGCCGCAAATTGGGCATTGTACAAGCTGGACGGGTTCAAGAACTCGTGCTGCCAGCCAAACTGCAGCGATGGCGAGCAGGACCAACCGTTGGCCATCAGGGTTTCGCTACGCAGTTGAACTCCCACAAAGCTTCGCAAAGAACTGGTGTAGTTCTCCGAGCCCAACAGGTTCAAAGAACCAGCACCCGTTTCCAGGAAGGAGTCTTGGTACATGTTGACGTATTGCATTGAGGCGTACGGACGCACGTTGGGAGCGTAGTACGAGATGTCAACGTCATGCTCAGCGTAAAGGCTCGTTTGGATACCGTAGTAGGACGAAGTCGCCATCCGGTTGAACGGTCCAAACATGATGCGCCGGTTCACGTCGTATTCGTCGTAGCCGGCAGCTCCCGCGAACAGGAAGTGTCCGAGGTAGTCATAACCGTCAAAGAATCCGCCGAGCATGTAGCTGCGAGCGCTGGCATGCACCATCGGCACTGTCGAGTTGATCGACGGGCCAGCGTAGTTGCCGAAGAAGCCGACTCGCGGTCCACCCAGGCAACGAGCAGCACCAAACATTGTACCGCCAAGTGTGTAGTCGATACCCGCGGCATTGCCGTCGTAGTCCACTTCGCCACCGCGGCCATAACCGACAATCCAGCCGTCCCAAGTGCCATCGCAACCACAGCATGCGCCCTGCATCTGGCGGCTCAGCAACCAGTACGCTTGGGTTGAGTTTTGCATGCTGACCAAAGCCAGTGTGCCATGAATGTCGCCGGCGATCTGGTCCAAAGCATCGAGGACTGTTTGGCGATCCGTTTGGATGTCGAGGTAATCGCGAACGTTTTGGAAGTCAGCGTTGGGCGCGTCCTTCACGATGTCAAGATATGTTCCGACCGCGATTTGGTTGAAAGTCCGGCCAAGCGTGCGGGTCACACCATCGCGAGCGATGATGACGCCAAAGGTGAACTGATCCGCGGATTGGACAACACGCCGGAGCGGGATGTTGTCAAACATGGCGAGCCGCGTTCCAACCGTCACACCATCACCAGACAGGATGAAGGCATAACGTTCGCCCACATTGTAAACGCCGGGGGCGGCCATGATGTTGACCGTACCGCCTTCGAGTGTGGTCGACTCGGTCACGATGATGAGGTCGTTATCGACGCCCGGAATTGGGTTGGGGCCGCCCGGCTGAATCTCAATGTCGAATGTACCGCCAACGGAGTTTAGACTTCCGTTGATCATCAACGTACCGATGCTATTGCCCGGTGCGATCGTACCCATCTGTTGGACAGTTGTCGCGGACGTGATGACACCAGCACCACCCAATCGAGCGTCTGGTCCAATTGTCAGACCGAAAAACAGCACGTTGCCATTGAAGCGTGTTTCACCGCCAACCAACTCACCTTGCAACGTGGCTGAATCGCCGGAGATATTCAACATGTAGTTGAGGAAGAACGTGTCGTCCGGCGTGTCTGTCGCGCGGCCGTTGGCGTCGGGCGTGCGACCGAAGCTCAGAACGGGACGCGAGAGTCCAGCTGACGAGAACGCGTTGCTGACGATATTTCCGCCAATGACCGCGCCCTGCATGATGTTGATTTCGCGGACGGCTGCCGTGTCGCCGATTTGAATCGCCGTTCCGAGTCCACCCTGAGTATTGATAGCACCCGTGATGTCGAAGGTGTCGACAAGATGGGCTTGGTAATCGCTCGAACCGACCATCGTTCCTGGGAAGTTCAACAGCCCCAGCGAGAAATCGATCACGACACCGCGACCAACATCACCGATTGCATTGATCGTGCCACGATGTACAAGGTTATGGTTTGCTCCAGCGCTAACCAGCAGGCCGATTCCGAACACACCGTTAGCATTGACGTTGGTCCCGTTGGCAATTTCAACCGTATTGCCAATCATTGCGTTAGTCGGAGACGGGATTGGTTCTTGACCACCGTTCAAACGGACGCCTGTACCCGCGAAGCCGTTCACGTTAATGTCCATGTTGACCAGCAGGTTGTGATTGTCAGACTGGACATAGATGCCGTGCGCAAAATTCTCTGTAGGAGTGAATCCGCCGGTCGCTGTTTGCACGCCGTTGCCGTTGATGTAGAGCGCCGAACCAAAGTGGTCAGCAAACACAACGGGATAGCCCAGGTCGGCAAACGCGGCCAGTTGCAAAGGCGACATCTGAGGCACATTGCGGAAGTCGCGTCCAAAGGGAGTTGCGCGCGTCAGGTTTGCGAAGTCCAACAAGAAGTGCGTGTCCGGGTTTTGGACTGGCAAATTTCCACCAAAGAGTGCGGTGACGTTCGCACCATTGAAGAAACTTGTCGGCAGGTTCGGATCAATAACATTGTTGGCCCATGCCTGGTTGTTTTGCACAGCCAATAAGGCCTGATTCAAGTCAAAGATCGTCACGTTGTTGGCAACACCCAGCAAGTGGCCGATCTCGTGGATAGCGATCGCTTCCATAGAGTTCAGATCCGGCAATTGCCGCATGAATGCTGTATCAAATCCCAGCCCACCAGGAATGAATGCAACGGCACCATCGATACCGACTTCAGTTGCGTTGACTGTGTCGGCCCGTTGCGGGTTGGCTGCGTTAAGCAACCGGTTGTAGGTATTTGTCAAGGCCTGGCCACCACCGACTGTCGCACCTTGGGAAGATGCGAAGGCGTTGAAGTTCGGCGTCACTGCATCGATGGCGAAACGGATGACCGGCGATTGGCCAGTGGCGTTTGGCAGGTTGAACACATCCGTCCAGTATTCCAGCGCCCGCTCGATGGCATCGACCTGGGCTGGGGTGAAGGTCCCCAAGTTCGCGTCGGCGATGAGACCGCCGCCAAGCATGAAGGCACCGCTTCCGCCATTGTCGCCTTGATTCCAGTATTGGACGTTGAATCCTCCCACCTGGAAGATAGGAGGATGTTGGGCATGTGCTGTATTCGTGCTTATCGCACTGGAAACAAACAGCGCCAAAAGCGACAGACACAGCACTCGCACGACAGACTTGCACCACCCACCGGGAATCGGAGACTGGCGAAGAGGCATCATCAGGGTTTCGAGGCAGGACATGTTCGCTCTCTTCGAAAGGATTCAATTCGGTTGTTCGCTGGCAAATGTCCGAAGTGCAGACTCTCGGCACCTAGCGCGTCCGGCTTATCAATTCGTCGGCGGGTCTAACCGTTGTCTTTGGCATGACCCAAACCAGCGGAAAACTCTTCCTGTTTTCACTATGTTCACATGCGGCTAATTCTTCATAAGCCGTTAGATAACAAGGAGTTAACTGCCAACTGGTCAAATCGCCTGTTGCAAGCAATCTGGTCCCATTTTCTGCAAAAGCAATTCATTCGATTGAATCGGCACAACCGGAATGTCATGATTCAACAAAAACCGTGGATGGGTTCGGCTTTTGTTTCGCCAGCGACGATTGCGGCACTTGATTTGCTAGCGGCCAATTCAATCAATGCGATGACCGCATCCTGGGCTGTTGGATTAGCATGGTGTCATTCATCAAACCCCCCTTGTCCTAACCCCAGCAGATTTGCAGAATCAGCGAACCCCAGGGCAGCCTCTACGTAGCTAACCTAACTCCCCTCAACTTGGTCAGGGAAACCACCTCGCGCACAATGTCGGGCCGCTTCATCGTCGCAGTTTGCGTACTAGCGCTGAGGGCAGAGCTGGTCGCCATATGCGCATTGCTAAGCGGCAGTGCAGTCGTGGAATTCACGCAGATCGAGATCGAAGAGATCTGCGAGCGAGATGCGGAGCAATTGAATTCGCCAAGTGGTCGCAATCGCCAAAAGCGATCACGGACCATTCCATCCAAGGTCGCCCAAGTCTTTTTGCAGGCCGATTCGCCACCGACTTTGGGACACCCTTTGCCACAATCGGCCGGTCACCGCTTGACGCCTAGCGTGCTTGCGCCGCTGCGCTGCTAGCAGACGCGCGCGCAATCCTCTCCGCCAGGCACGTCCACCCTCCTTGTTGCGTTTGTCCGTTTGGACATGCAACACCGACCGGCAAACGTGTGCGATGAGCGCACGATCTTTTGCCGCGATGAGCCCGCTATCACCGCAATGCTCACTTGCTTCGCGCAACATTTGACGAACACCACTCGCATTGCACAACGACAACAAAGTGACCGTAAATGTCGGATAACCAAGCAGAAATCGCCAATAAGAACAAACTGACCGCAGCCGTCTTTGGCAAAGACCTGATCTCAGGCACAGTGGTCTTTCTTGTCGCGCTGCCACTTTGCCTCGGGATCGCAGTGGCATCCAGCTACGTTCCCAGTGAAGACGGCGCAACGCCCATCAATGTTCTGCCCGTTGCTGGGCTGATAGCTGGAATTGTTGGCGGTTTGATCATCGGTCCGCTAAGCGGTTCGCAGACAAGCGTTAGTGGACCAGCTGCCGGCTTGACCGCGGTTGTTGCCACACAGCTTGGAGCATTGGGAAGCTTTGAGGCCTTCCTGGTTGCGGTCATGATTGGCGGTGTCATCCAAATCGGCCTCGGGCTGGTCAAAGCCGGAGGGTTGAACGCGTTCTTCCCCTCCAGCGTGATCAAGGGTTTGCTAGCAGCGATCGGCGTGATTCTCATCCTCAAGCAAATCCCGCATCTCTTCGGCCATGATGACGATGCTGAAGGCGAGATGTCATTCCAGCAACCGGACTCGCAAAACACTTTCAGTGAACTCTATGAGCTTTTGGGGAACTTTCATTGGGGAGCGGTCTTTGTAGGCCTCACATCGATTCTCATTCTGGTCTTGTGGCAGCGAATCAAGCCGCTCAAGAATTCTATTGTCCCCAGCCCGCTGATCGTGGTGATCTTCGGGATGCTTATGGTGTGGACGTTCAGAGGAATGGGCACATGGGAATTTGTCGCCGGTTCAAAACAACTTGTCGAAGTCCCCGTCGCAAGTTCTTTGCAAAGTTTCGTGTCGAAACTCTTCACCTTCCCTGATTTCGGCGCATTGGCGAACGTTCAGGTCTATGTCGCCGGCTTCACAATCGCCATCGTGGCATCGCTGGAAACGCTGCTCAATCTGGAAGCCGTGGATGGCATTGATCCCCACAGACGGCATTCCCCGCCAAACCGCGAATTGATCGCCCAAGGAATCGGCAACATCACTTGCGGCGCCATCGGCGGTCTGCCCGTCACGTCGGTGATTGTGCGGAGCTCCGTCAACATCAGCACTGGCGCACGGACGAAAGTCTCCGCCATCTTCCATGGTGTGCTGTTGTTGGGTTGCGTGGGATTCTTCCCTCAATTCCTCAACATGATTCCGCTGTCTTGCCTAGCGGCGATTCTGATCATGACCGGCTTGAAGCTGGCCAGCCCCAAGCTCTTCGTGCAAATGTGGAAGACCGGCTGGAACCAATTCATTCCATTTGCGACGACGGTTCTGGTGATTGTGTTCACTGACTTGCTTGTGGGGATTCTGGTTGGGTTGGCCGTCAGCCTGACATTCATCCTGAAGAGCAATCTCCGCCGCCCAATGCGTAAGGTTGTGGAGAAGCATGCCAGCGGTGAAATCATTCACATCGAGTTGGCCAATCAGGTGAGCTTCCTGAACATCGCGGCATTGGATCGCGCTTTCCGTGAAGTCCCGGACGGTGGGCATGTACTCCTGGATGCGCGCGGTACGGACTACATCGATCCCGATGTCTTCACGCTCATTCGAGACTTCAAGGAGGAAGCAGGGCCAGCCCGCAACGTGCAAGTCAGCTTGCGCGGCTTCCGCGAGAAGTACGATCTTGAGGACGAAATCCTGTTTGTGGACTACACCTCGCGCGAGCTCCAGCAGCAATTGACGCCTGAGTCCGCGCTCCAAGTCCTGATGGAAGGCAACGAACGCTTCCGCTCAGGACATCGCCTGTCACGAGACCTGGGACGGCAACTCCGGGCAACTTCGCACGGCCAGCACCCCATGGCCGTGGTGTTGAGTTGCATCGATTCCCGTACACCGGCTGAGATCATTTTTGACTTGGGATTGGGCGACGTCTTCAGTTGCCGGGTCGCTGGAAACATCGTCAGCCCCATGATCCTGGGCAGCATTGAGTACGGTTGCGCGGTGGCAGGCGCCAAGCTGGTTATGGTATTGGGCCACACTCGTTGTGGAGCCGTGACGGCTGCTTGCTCGCATGCAGCGAAAGGCGAATCGGCCGATTCCGAAAATGTGAATTCGATTATTCAGGATTTGAAGTCGTGCATTGACCACTCCAAATGCAACGTCGCCATGCGAGGCTCAAAGAACGAACAGAACGAGTACATTGACCAGGTTGCGGCGGATAACGTCCAGCGCACTGTTGAATCGATCCTGCAGCAAAGTCCTGTCATTAAGCGGCTCACGGAGACAGGGGACGTTGCCGTCGTCGGCGGAATGTACGACGTTGCGACCGGAAAGATTGACTTCTTTGTCGAGAACGGATTGGGCGACAGCGACAGAATCAAGTCCGTATGACGAAGCTGCGGCGGGCGCTCGTCGGTGGGCGCTCGTCGTTGGGTCGTAGTCTTTGAGCTAATCGTTGAGTGCTCGTCGTCGGGCGTTAGTCGCCGGCTGGGGCTTCGCGAATGGTCACCTCCGCGCTGCCGGAGTTGTCGGCTCGCTTGGCGGGGTGATCGTTAATCCGCAGATAGAGTGTCCCACTGCTGGAAGCCGTGTCTGTGCCGCCATTTCCCAAAGGGACGGCATTTAAGAACGGGCTCACCGCGGCCGGGTCGCGCTCGTCGGGAACAATCGCTGCCTGCAGAGTTCCAATTGGCGATCCGTTGAAGTATTCGATGGAGATGCCTTGCGGCTCGCTTTCCCAAACTGCCGGCGGTTGGACGCTTGTATCACGGTGCATGACATAGCGTCCCGTCGCGATGACTTCGTAGGTCTTCCCCTTCTCGAACTTCAGACCTGTGGATTGCCAACCGGCATCGGCTGCAACGGAAAACTCCGTGGTCCCGCCGGGGACGGGGATTCCCGGAACAAATCGAATCGCGTTCCGCTCAAAATCGTATGCGTAGTCGATCTCGGAAACAAACACCTGCCAGTTGTCGTTGATCGTCGCCCATTCGTCGGCGTACTTTCTGGCCAGCGCTGTCGAGAAGTCCGCTTCAAGTCGCAGTTCAAAGAGTTTGTCAAATCGAGCGCGCAACGGCTCGTTGCCATGCATGTATGCACACCAGGCCCAAACCCAAGCGTAGAACTCTGTTTCGTCTTCGGTCCGCGCAATGCCATTGCTGACAAGTTGCTTCCACGGAAAGATCCGCCCGGCGCGAAAGCCTTCCCGGACCAGGCCTACGCGTCCCCACATGGGAACCTCGCGCTGTTCGATGGGGAAATAGCCCAGCCGCAAATCGCCGTCACTCAACAAGTGCGTTCCCAGCAACTCGGCCATGCCTTCAAAGAACCATTCGGGATAGTTGCCGGAAATGTGAGTCAGCATGAAGCCATGCGTGCCTTCATGCAGGGCAAGATGCCTGCGGTAATAATCCGAAGACTTCTCGTCCATCCAGAACTCGAAATCTCGACAGAATGCATTCTCAAACGCCGGTAAGTCCGCAGGCAGTAACCCGCTGTCGACAAACTTCTTCCGGTCGCCCATTACAAAGCCGTTCATCCGCCAGGCGGAATCCGTGGACGCATCAATGCCGAAGTACTCGCACCAGGCTTTGTGCGCTTGTTCAAACACTTGCGGCAGCTCGTCCAGTGCCGGACTGGAAGGCAAATCGGTATAGAGATCAAGCCGCTCTCCCTGGATGTGGCGAATGCCATTTCGCTGCAGAACAGCCGCGTCGAACGTTCGCCGCGGATAAAACCCTTTCGTTCGGCTGATCTCATCAAACGAACCTGCGTCATTCCAGGACAAAGGCTCCGGCGGCGATCCATCCGACTGTTGCACGTTGGATGATTGCGAAGTTGATGATTGCGAAGTGGGCGCCTGCGAGTTCGCTGCTTGCGGGTCTTGGCCTTGCGGTTCTGGCCCGCTCCTTCCACCAGCGTTGTTGCCACCGGAAGCGCCGCGGCTGCCATTGCCGCGCGGCGAAGATTCGGTCGATGGACTTCCGCCAGCGACGCTTCGCCCAGCATTACCACGGCGTCCACGCGGCGGCGCGCTTGCCTGCCTGCCCGAATCCGTGCTGTTGGACTGTGCGCTTGTGGAACTTGTCTTCGCGGAGGCGCTGTCACTTCCTTCCACGCCCGGCGTTACCGCTGCCTGCTCTTCCTTTTTATTGGAGCCACAGCCGGCGATGCCCAACAAACACACCAGCGCAAGACTGTACGCTGCCGATCGTGTCTTTTTCCAATTCTTCATCGGTCTGATTCCATGCTGAATCGGCGTCCGCAGTCCAAGCCTGTCACGATTACGATTCCGTTCATTGTAGCTTTTCTTGCCTTGCGTGGTCGCATAAGTTGCACAAACAACCCTAAAGTCAATGCAACGGAGAAACGCATGGGCGATCTTTCTCAGATCGAGATTCTCACATTTGATTGCTACGGCACGCTGATTGATTGGGAGACCGGTTTGCGCGAGACCATCGCGGAGTTGGCGCAACGGCATGCGTTAGCATCATCTTTGGATCAACTTCTCAGCGAATGGGAGGCGATCCAGTTTGACATGATCACAGGGCCGTATCGCAAGTATCGCCAGATCATGGCTGACAGCCTGCGCCAAACATTCGCCGCGCGCGAGGTTGAACTCACCGACGAAGAAAGCCAGCTCTTGGGCTTACGATTGCCAGACTGGCCAGCGTTTGCGGACACGGCGGAATCGCTCGCTCGACTCAAGCAGCGCTTCAAGCTGGGAATCCTATCCAACATTGATGATGATTTGCTGGCCGGCAGTTTGCCCAAGCTTGGCGTTTCATTTGACGAGTTGGTTACCGCCGAGCAAGTGCAGTCCTACAAGCCGGCATTGCGACATTTTGAGACTGCCATGAAGCGTTTGAACCGGCCGGCCACGGCGTTTTTGCATTGTGCTTTCGGCTTCAAGTATGACCAGCGGCCAGCTTTGCAAATGGGAATGCAGACGGTTTGGGTGAAACGGCCTGGGTGGATTCGTGACGATGACGCCGAACCGACCTTCGAAACGCCGGATCTGGCGGGTTTGGCCGATTTGTTGGGCTGCTAGATATCGTCACAATACGGCGGACTGTGAAATGTCCGACGGACGTGCGGTGTCGGGCCAGAAATCATCATCAGATCGTGGCAAGAATGGCCGCCTGCACGATATCATAGACTAGCCGCATCATACACCAGCCACATAGCGACATTGCGTCGCGCTGATGTTGCTCAACCAATCGAAATTTCCGGCCGTCATCGTCTGTCCGGTCGTCGGCTTCAGGTCATCGTCGCCCTTACGTCATCGCCTCCATTTGCAGGAGTTGCTCATGTTGGATTTCCGGTTCGCAAGATCCCCTTGGTCATGGCTGATCGCCGCGCTATTTGTTCTTCCGCCCATTGCTCTCGCCCAAGATCCGGAAACGGATGCCGCATCGGAAGAGCAGGCCGAAGAGACATCGACTCGTGGGCCGGTGGGAACCGCCGACGTGGACATTTGGGAAAACGTCGTGGGCGCCACTTTGTCCAATGACGGCAAATGGTTCGCAAGTGGCGTCAAGTCATCGCGAACCGACGGCGAACTCACAATCAAGTCCGTGGAAGGCGACGAGGAATACACGTTTGACACCGGGAGGATCGCTTCGAGCGCGCGATTCTCGCACGATTCGAAGTGGGCCGTGTTTACAGTCGGTCCGCCGGAAGGCTCGGAAGCCAATGGACGTGGCCGCGGAAATGCAAGCGAAGCAAACAAAACTAAAGCCGTACTGCTGAACCTCGACTCCGGCGAAACGACCGACATTGAAAACACCACCACGGGAACCTTCAACGGCGAAGCTGGTACCTGGCTGGCGCTGCGGGCAGGTGGTGGCGGTGCCCCGGCTGGTCGCGGACGTGGCGGACGTCGTGGAGCCGCGGCTTCCGGCAACGATGATGAAGAAGAAGCGGCACGTGGGCGGGATCTTGTGCTTTATGAAATCGCCACAGGGCAGCGAATGAACTTTGGCAATGTCGCCGAGTTTTCCTTCAACAAGAATGGTCAAACCCTGGCGATGGTCATCGATGCCAACGGCAAGGCCGGCAATGGTGTCGTCCTGCGAGACATGGCCAATGGCGTGACGCGACAGGTTGAGAGCGACGATGCGAGCTATCGTTCGCTCAACTGGACGGAAGAAGGCGATGGCTTCTGCGTGCTCAAGGGCGTTGATGACGATGACTACGAAGATCAACTTCAAAGCGTCATCGCGTTTCGCGATCTGTCGGCCGCCCAACCAACCAAGGTCATTTATGATCCGCAAAGTGATGAAGACTTTCCGGAAGGGATGACCGTCTCCACAAACGCCGCGCCGCGTTGGTCCAAAGATCTGGACGTGCTGCTCTTTGGCATCGCGAAAGCCGAGATGACCGAGGCCGCGAAGAAGAAAGCCGCCGAAGAATCCGCTTCCGACAAGAAAGACGAAGACGATGCGGACGACGATGACAAAGACGATGATGGAGAAGAAGATGACGACAAGAAGCCGACCCGCGGCGCTGCCAAAGAAAAGGAAGAGACCAGCGCCAAGCCGGCCAACGTTGTGATCTGGCACCACAAAGACACGCGAATGCAGTCACAGCAGCAAGTTCAGGAAGGTCGCGACAAAGCCCTGAATTACGCCGCCATGTATAACGTTCGTGATGAGAAGTTTGTTCGACTGGAAGATGATGACGTCCGCGATGTGTTCACCGGTCCATTGTTGGAAGGTGCTCGTTACATCGTCGCGACGGAAGACAGCAGCTATGAACTGGACGGCAACCTGGACGGGCAACGCTATCGCGACGTCTACGTGATTGACACATCCAACGGCAAGCGTCGTCTCGCTTTGGAGAAATGTCGCTGGTTCATGGGCGTCTCGCCTGAAGGCGATCGTGCTCTTTACTTCCAGGATGGTCACTATCACACAATGGACCTGGCCAGTGGTGAGAGTTGCAACATCACGGAAGACGTGCCCAGCAACTTCTGGAATGACGAGGACGATCACAACGTTGAGAAGCCGCCGATTGGGGCCGTCGGTTGGAGCAAAGGCGGCTCTTGCGTGCTGCTTTCTGACAACTGGGATGTGTGGTGCGTTCCTGCTCACGGCGGCGAAGCCATGAACATGACGCAAAACGGCAAGGAAGATGGCATTCGCTATTCCCGCTTGCGAGTTGAAGAAGAGGACGAAGGCATCGACCTCACCCACAAGCAGTACTTCTCCATCTATGGCGAGTGGTCCAAAAAGTCCGGCTTTGCGATGGTCGACAACGGCACGCCCGGTGCGGAAGTACTCGCCTGGGATGACTGTGCCTACGGAAGTCTGCAAAAGGCGGAAGACGCGGACGTGTTCGCGTTCACGCGTCAGACCTTTGTGGATTCGCCGGTCTACATGGTGGCTTCCAACGCCAAGCTGGAGAATCCCAAGCCATTCGCTTCAGCCAACGCGAACAACAATAACTTCGCCTGGAGTTCCGGAGTCAAGCTGCTGGATTACTCCAGCGATAAAGGCGACAAGCTGCAAGCCGCTTTGTATCTGCCTGCGGATTACGAAGAAGGCAAGCAATACCCCACCATCGTCTACATTTACGAGAAGCTCTCGCAAGGCTTGCACCGTTACAGCAATCCGCGCGTCGGCGGCTTCAGCCCTTCGCTATACACCAGCCAAGGCTTTGCCGTGCTGCAGCCGGATATTGTCTATCAGATCAATGATCCCGGCATGTCCGCCGTGTGGTGCGTGCTGCCTGCTTTGAGTGCGGCTGTCGATAGCGGAGTTGTTGATCCGGACCACGTCGCCATTCACGGCCATTCGTGGGGCGGTTATCAAACTTCGTTCCTCATTACGCAGACGGACCGCTTCGCTTGCGCAATTGCCGGAGCCCCGCTGACCAACATGATCAGCATGTACAGTTCCATCTACTGGAACACAGGCTCGGCCAACCAGCCGATCTTTGAGAGTAGCCAAGGCCGATTCACTTCCGGCTATTGGGACAACATGGACGCTTATGCTCGCAACAGCCCGGTGTACTACGCAAAGAACGTTACGACGCCGCTGATGTTGCTGCACAATGATGAAGACGGAGCCGTCGATTGGAACCAAGGCATTGAATACTTCAACACGCTCCGCCGCTTGAAGAAGCCGGTGGTGATGTTGCAGTACGTTGGCGAAAACCATGGCGTTGCCCAGCCGGACAATCGCCGTGATTACAGCGAACGCATGCTGGAGTTCTTCAACCATTACCTCAAAGGCGAAGAAGCCCCACAATGGCTCGCCGAAGGCGTTCCTCATCTCGATCTGGAGGACCATTTGGAATATCGGACGAAAGCCTCGAACAAGGCAATCGCCGAGTCCAAAAAGGCCTCCAAAGCGGCCGAGAAAAAGGATGACGACGCCGACAAATCGGACGACGATTCTGACGATGATGACAAGGACGATTCGGACGATGGCGATTCGGACGACGCCGATGACCAAGGCGATGATCAGGACGACGATGGTGGCAACAGCGACGGTTAATCAACAAATCGTTGACCAACTCGGTCGTCGTCACAAACAATGACGTTTCAAAGCCAGCGGCGGCGCAAGTTGTCGCTGGCTTGTTTTGCGCCGCGGCGCTCAATCGAGCGGCGCCACTTACTGGTGAGGGCATTCGATGTTGCATCTTCGATTCGCCTGACCACCGGCGCTCACTCATCTTCAAAGTACATTGCCACTTCGTCTTTAAGAATCTGCATTTGCGCTCGCAACTCTTCCGCCGTGCTGTTTCTCCAGCATGCTCGAAGAATCTCGCGGCCTGCGGCCACATCAACGTCTTTGTCTGAACGCAAGAGCCGGAATCCCTCGGACCAGTAGATTTGCGCAACTTCGCGGTTGCTGCGAGACCATTCGATGATCTGGTCTTGATTTCGATGGAAAACCCGGTGAAGTTCACCGTAACCGTCTTTCCAACCATCATTCCAATGAAAGACAGGTTCCCAGCGGTCGTTGGTAGGTGGCTGAGGAGTCACGAATCCCTCTTCGATCAGCATCGCGACAAGTTTGTGTCAACCTTTCGGTAGCCTGAGCGGTAGAAAGGGATACCTGTTCCGAAGAATGTTCGCTCTGATTGCGTGCGATACTCGAGCGTGTGTGGCGAAAACTCACCTAGCCCCCCACGATGCGATGTCAAGATCGCGAGCGCGGCGACCGCCAGCACGCTCCCGCCGAGTATCTTCAGTCGCCTGGACATAGCACGCTTGGGCATTAGGGACAATACATCCTGGCAACTCACTCGTTTCTACTTCACTGCAACTCGCGCGTGACCATTGCCGGTTTCCAGCCAATGCGGTGTGCCTGGACTTCGATTTGTGCGGCGACAGTGTCAATCGGTTCCGTGTAGATCATCCAGGCCCCTTCGCCGTCGAGGCGGTAGCCGATGCTGGCTCCGTCCGTTTCGCACTTGATGGTGACGCGGACTTGTTGCTTGCCGGCAGAATTAACAGCTTCCTCCGTGACTAAAATCTCCGGATTGGCGGTGACTGGTTGCTCGCCTTCAGGCGGCCAGACTCGCGTGCGAAGAACTTCCATCTCCGGCGTTGCCAGCGGATCGTTGATCTCTGTAATCCAGGCGGAGAGAGCCGAGCGAAGTTCTTGCAACTTCTCCTTGTGCTGCGGATCGGCCGCCAGGTTGTGAACTTCGTCCGGGTCATTCTGCAAGTCGTAGAGTTCCTCTTCCGGCTTGCTGGTGGCGGTCCAATGCCATTGGTTTTCGTTGAGTTCGCCGGCCTCCTTCAGCCGATAGATCTCGCCCATCGTGGCGGCGCGATCTCGGTACGGCACCGGCTGCAAGTATGGCAACTCCGGGCGATAGTTGCGAATATAGCGATAACGTTTGTCGCGGATCGCGCGGATGGTCTCAAAGCTGGCATCGTCCATACGGTCGCGATGCATGAACACGTACTCGGGCGAAGGATCCGCATTCGGCCCTGTGAACACGCGGCCGCGCATATAGTTCGGTCGCTCGAGTCCGGCCATGGCCAATGTTGTTGGAGCAAGATCGACAAAGCTCATCAAGCGGTCATCAACCGTGCCGGCGCCATAACCATCAGGAAAGCGCACGATGAGCGGCACATGTGTCCCGGAGTCATAGACCCAACGCTTGTGACGTGGTAACCCGGACCCATGATCGGTAAAGAAGACGACGATCGTGGAATCGGCCAGGCCAGCTTCCTCGAGATCGTCCAGTTGCTTGCCGACCCACTTGTCGAGCGCTGCGACGTTGTCGTAGTGCCAGGCAATGTCGCGACGCACGATCGGTGTATCGGGAAGGAAGCTGGGTACCGGAACCGTGTCCGGATCAACGACACGCGGGCTGCGGCCATCGCCAAAGATGCCGGATTCGTGTGTGACGGTGTTGTTGAAGACCGCAAAGAACGGCTGCCCTTCCGCGCGATTCTTGTAATGAGCTTGCCGCGACGAAACATCCCACGCCGTGACGGGCGCTTTGAATTGGTAGTCCTGTTTGCTGTTGTTGGTGCAGTAATAGCCGGCCTCGCGGAGATATTCGGTGAAGCAACGGACACCAGCAGGCGGAGTCGCCTCGTAAAGTTTGCGCTGCTTGACGCGTTCGCGAAGTTCTTCGTCTTCCATCTCTTCAATCGCCGCGGAGCGCGATCCCGTTCGCATGTACTGCGCGCCGCTCTCCATGGGATAAAGCCCCGTGATGATAGTGTTTCGGCACGGCGCGCAAACGCCAGTGGCGGTGAACGCGTTGGTATAGCGGATGCCTTGCTTTGCCAGCCGATCAATGTTGGGCGTCGGCACAGTGTTGTCGCCATAACAGCCCAAGCGGGGCGAAAGGTCTTCGCACGAGAGCCAGAGGATATTGGGCTGCTTGGGCTGTTGAGCAAGCGCGGCAGAGGATGCCACGAGATTCAAGAACGTGAAAGCAAGCGCCAACGCGGCAAAGAACGCCCCGGGAAATCGTCGCTGGTCGTTGATCATCGTCAGCTCAAGAGCGAGAAAAGTATGCGGAACATCAGTGCGCTTGGCACACGTCCCGAGCATACTCGACCAGCGGAGCTCATGCGATGATTTCGTGGATGGGCTCGCCGTAGTCTTTCTCCAGGCGCTTGCGGCCCGGCACAGCCAACTTGCGTGGATCGAGCCCCAGCTGATGCAGCACGGTGGCATGGACATCTGTCACATAATGTCGATTCTCGACGGCGTGAAAGCCGAGTTCATCGGTTGCACCGTGGGCGATGCCGCCTTTCAATCCGCCGCCGGCCATCCAAACGCTGAATCCATACGGGTGATGGTCACGTCCGTTCCCCTGCTGCGAACCCGGCGTGCGGCCGAACTCGGTCGCCCAAACGACAAGCGTTTCTTCCAGCAGGCCACGTTGCTTGAGATCTTTCAGCAGCGCGCCGATCGGTTGATCGACTTGCTTGCACAACTGAGTGTGATTGTCCTTCAGGCCGGCGTGCGCATCCCAACTGCCGGCACCGCCGTTATCGCCGTGATACACCTGAATGAAACGGACGCCATCTTCCACCAAACGTCGAGCAGTGAGCATTTGCCGGCCAAAGGTTTCCGTCTCTTTCTGGTTCAGGCCGTACATCTCTTGTGTGGCCTGAGTTTCTTGGGCGAGATCAACGACGTTGGGAATGGCCGTCTGCATACGAAATGCTAACTCGTAGGAACGAATGCGCGCGGCGATCTCGTCATCGTGTGGGTGCGCGGCGGCAGTCATGCCATTAAGTTCGCCGAGGAGTTCGAACTCGCGGCGTTGGCCTTGCCGCGTGACGCCGGCATCCGGGGCCAGAAATGGCATGCTGTCGTTGGGATCGACCTTGAGCGGAACGCCATCATATTGCGGGCCGAGATAATTCGCCCGATGGGCTTCGCGACCGCCGCAGCAATCGGCCAGCGGCGAACCCAGCACCACAAACTCCGGCAGGTTTTCATTCAACGTGCCGAGACCATACGTCACCCAAGAGCCGATGCTGGGGAAGAAGCCATCGACGCGATGCCTGCCGGTGTGGAATTGCAGCTGCGCGCCGTGGTTGCTGTCTTCGGTCCACATGGAGCGGATCACGGCCAGGTCGTCGGCACATTCGCCCACATGCGGCCACCAGTCGCTGATCTCCAGCCCGCTTTCGCCGCGCTTTTGGAAGCCGACCTGCAACCGATAACACTTGGTACGAATGAAGCCGTTGTTGGGATCAAAGGCCACAACGCGCTCGTTTTCCAGGAACGGCGACTTGAGGACATCCGCGTGTGGCGTTTCTTCAATTGCTTTGCCGGCATACTTGGTCAATGCCGGCTTGGGATCGAATGATTCCACATGACTGGTTCCGCCGATCATAAACAGCCAGATCACGCTCTTGGCTTTGGGAGCAAAGTGGGTGAGCCCGGCCGGCACGGCAGTCGATGTTGAAACGCCAGACTCTTGGGCGGCGATGTCTCGCTGCAACATTGTGGAAAGCGCCAAACCGCCAAAGCCGAGCCCCGTTCGCTGCAGGAACTCGCGCCGTGAGTGGCGGCGGATGAACTCTGGATCCAGTGATTGTGTTTGCTGCCGTCGCGGCATCGCGTTACCTGATGCTGAGGAAGTCATTGTGGTTCATGAGCACGTGGACCAGGCTCTCGCGCGCCCTGGCATGAGGGTCCGCGGCCGGCGGCACTTTGGCCTCCGCACTGCCGGCGAACTGTTCCAACTCTTTGCCAGAGTTGAACAGCGCTGCTTGATCGGCCAGGAACTTCAGGCACGCTTCACGCTCTGCGTGGGTGGGCGGACGCGTCAGCATTCGCACAAAGGCCGCATCAACAAACGCCGCCTGATCCGCTTGCGTGCAATCGAAGTCATCCGCGTCTGCCTGTTCGGCGATCTCTTCCCACAGCCTGCCGGCCAGGATGCGTGATTGATTGAGCGATAATGCGCTGTTGGACAATGCCAAGGCTTGCTGCGGAATAATGCTGGGCGAACGGCGATAACATTCGTTGGGGCTGGCAGTATCGAACAGCAGCAGCATCCGGTTTTGCTTTTCGTATGCGTGCTGCAGGTAGATGCTGCGACGTGTGGATTCTTGCCCTTGCGTGAAAGCGATCTCAGGGCCACCGATTGTCGCGTCCAAACTACCAGCAACGGCCAGGACGTTATCGCGAATGATTTCGGCGTCCAGCCGCTGGATGTTGGCATGCCAGAGCAGTTTGTTATCGGGATCGAGCGGTGCGTTGTGGGCGACGATAGCCTCTTTGGCGGAAGATGCTCGCTGCCAGGCCGCCGAAGTGAGGATCAGCCGGTGCAGATGTTTCAGGCTCCAGTTGGATTCCATCAACTCTACAGCGAGCCAATCCAGTAGCTGCGCATGTTCCGGCTGAGGACTCCGGAGGCCAAAGTCGAACACGTTCTCAACCAGCGGCTCACCGAAGTGCCGCATCCAGATGTGATTCACGGCGACTCTAGCAGTAAGCGGGTTCTTTCGATCCGTGATCCAACGCGCGAGGGCCAAACGCCGACCAGTGCTTTGCCTCGGGAATTCTTTGCCCAGCGGCATGTAATTTTCGCCGCCAGCTTCCAGTTTGGCTTGTGCTTCTTGATGGAGTTTCTTTACATCGACGAGCTGCTTCTCGAGATCTTCAATTTCTTTCGCTTTGTTCTTGTCCGTGTCGTCTTTGGCCGTGGCGGCAGCGAGGGCCTTTTCTATCTCTAGGTCGAGTAGCTCAATGCGAAGAAGCTCCAACTCACGCTCACGGGCGAACGCTGCTTGGGCAAGCTTGGAGTGATCTTCAGTTGCGCAATTAGTTGCTTCGTTGCGATGCTTGGCTTCGTCGGCAGCGAGGCGAGCTTCGAAAGCGGCGAGTTCCACAGCCGCTGCTTTGGCCTTCAGTTCGAGAGCACCAAGGTCGTTATTGTTATGACTTGTGTCTTCCGCTGCTTCACTCTCAGCACTCTGACTTGAGGACGCGGCCTCTGCCAGGGCTTTGGCCGTTTGCGCGACACGAGCTTGCAATTGCTTTCGGTCTTCTTCAATTGTCTCGCTCCGCAGCACGGGATAGTACGCCAGCAACGGGAGCGGCACCGGCTCGATCTTCAATTCGCCGCCCAACACAGCCGGAATGGCCGATGTGAGCGGATGTTCTTCGTCAGGGTGTTTGTCATCGCCGCGCACAAACAGATAGGTCGGCGCTTCCGGCTCCGCATCGAACGCGCGCGGCAGGCCGTCTTTCATCACATCACGCTCGCCGGGGAGTCGTTTCGTGCGCACATTGTGCGGCTCAAAGATGGCGCGGAAGGTGTAGTATTCTTGCTGCGGTATCGGGTCAAACTTGTGATCGTGGCAGCGGGCACAGTTGATCGTCATGCCAAGAAACGCCTTGGCCGTATGCTCGACCGTAGCGTCGAGCCAAATGTTGCGATTGCTGTTGTGATAGTTGCGGGCCAGAAAGCCGGTGGCCGCTAACACATCGTCATCCAGCGGTGCGATCTCATCGCCGGCCAGCATCTCCTGGACCATTTGGTCATAACCGCGGTCGACATTGAGCGAGTTCATGATCCAATCGCGCCACCTCCAGATGTGACGCTGACTGCCGCGAAGTTCCTGCATGTAGCCGTCCCAATCGCTGTATCGCCACACGTCCATCCAATGACGGCCCCAGCGCTCGCCGTAATGCGGATTTCCCAGCAAACCATCCACCACTTTGTTCCAGGCTTCCGGCGAATCGTCGTTCAGGAAAGCTTGCAGTTGTTCGGGCGTAGGCGGCAAGCCGATCAGGTCAAAGTAAACGCGCCGCAACAAAGTGCGCTTGTCTGCTTGTGGCGCGGGCTGAAGATTGCGCTCCGCAAGTTTGGCATTGTTGAACGCGTCGATCGGGTGTGCGTCATCAGCGGGAATTTCGCTGCGCTGTGGCGGTTGATAGGCCCAATGCTGTGACGGATCGGTCAAGACTTCTTCATCGTCAGGAGCAATGGCTCCGGCATTGATCCATTGCCGCAGCAGGGTGATTTGCTCGGCCTTGAGCGGCTCCCCTTCGCCCGCCGGAGGCATGCGATCGTCCTCGTTGGCTGAAACGCGCTGCAGCAGCAAACTTTCGTCCGCATGGCCAGGCACAATCGCCGGGCCGCTGTACCCGCCCGTTAGGATCAATTGTGCCGCATCGAGCCGAAGTTCGGATTCCTGCTTCAGCGGACCATGACAAGCGGCACACTTCTCCGCAAAGATCGGTTTGATCTGCGTGAGATAGTCGACTTTGCCTGAGCTAGCTTCAACGGCAGGCGCTTCTTGCGCAGCGGCATTGGCAGAAAAGAACAAGGCAAACGCGACCGTCATGGTCGCTGACAGTTTCCGTTTCAAAATCTTCCTCCGCCAAGGGCCAGTTGCGGATGCGGTGACCGGCAAGGTGGGATCAGCCAGGTGGGATGGCGTGGTGGGATCGGTGTCGCAGGGAAAGACTCAGCAACTTCCTCAGGCAGGAAACGCCTGAGCGTTGCTGGTCAGCCACAGCCTAACAAGTGTCGTCTCGCCACGCCATCAATTCCCGGTTGTGAAGACTTGATTAGGCTTCGTGGATTCGATTTTTGCGCAAGCTGCCGATGAGAGTTGCTCAATCAGCCGGATGCGTTCCGCCGTGTCGTCAGCCAACTGGCGCTCAGCAACAGCAAGCCAACCACCGACATCCAACGCACGGGACCTGAGGCAAAGATCACGGCGCCGTTTATGACCATGAAGACAAAAAATGCGAGCCAAACAAGACGCAGCGTCCTGACGAAACGCGGTGGTGTCGCGTGGGTCGCCGTGATTCGCCACAGGAATACAACATCGACCAGCCACGCCAAACCAAAGAGGTAGTTGAAATAGATCCCACCGCCGTAACGCCAGCCAAGTAGTGCTTTTGTCCGTTCTGCCGTGTGCGTGAACGCGGCGCTGTGTTGCCAATCGTGATAGAAATGAAACGCGGCCCCGACGTGCAACAGAAAGAGCAAGCAGGCGGTGGTCCAAAAGATCAGCGACATGTTTATTGTCTGACGAGGCACCAAATCACGTTTCGTTCCTTTCCAATTGGCCAACAAAGCCGCCAGGAAAGCAAACACGAGCGAAGCACGAATCGTCCACAGCGTGATGGCTTCGCCAGACATGGGGCACGTTCCGATGATAGAAATGCGAATGCGATTACCTAATCGGAATTCTCCCACAACAAGAAAACGCGGGGCTCATTCTGTCCGAGCTTGCCGCCGAACACCCGAAGTTGATCGAGTTGGTCTTTGCAAAATCGCGTGTCGGAATTCAGTGTAAGCCAGTTGATATTCCCGTCGTCAATATCAATTGGCCTTCTTGAGTCACGATCAGTTGGCATTGTTGAATTCGGAAACGCCTCCAGAATACGCCAGCCTTCAAACCAAGCTAAAGGTTCCGCATCTGAACAACGGACAAACGCTTCCAAGCCAGATTGAAATTCTGGCAGCGAAAAATACGCACCGAGGAAATAGTGAAGACGCCGCAACTCCTCCGGTTTGTAGTCACTACCCCATGTGCCCACAAGGTCGGCGATCAACGGGAAATGTCGCTTTAGAACACCCGGTTTCGGATCCTGTGCCATTGCATCGAATGCGCGGAATAGTGATTGCAGTTCGCCGCGGGCAAACTCGGCATTGTCAGAGAATCGCAGCAAGCAACCAAGCACGGAAGGGTAGCGCATGGCATAACCGCCTGCCTGTTGATCGAGCGTGATCAGCCAAGGCGGTCGCTCCGCAAGTTCTTGAATGATTGAGTCGACGTCTGAATAGCCCTGCTCTTCGAAACCAATCACAATTGCTGGAAGAATGACTCCGGTGCCTAAGGGCGCGATGCGAACCACTTGGGCCATTGTGAATCACCGCTAATCAAGAGTCGTACGGCAGGTCACGTCACTTCTTCGCCCAAACCACATCGCCTGGCGCATTCTCTGCGGTGCCAATTTGCACTTGGCCGATGACGCAGTTCTCGTAGCCTTCGCTGGTCAACTGCTGGCAAATGCTCTCGGCGTAGTACTCGCTGACCACCATCACCAGACCGAGACCCATGTTGGTGACACGTTCCATCTCGTCTTCGTCAACGTCGCCCAACTTTTGAATCCAGCGAAAGATCGGTGGCACCGTCCAACTGTCGCGTTCGATCACCGCGCGTGTGTTCTTGGGCAAGATGCGAGCGAGGTTCTCAAACAGGCCGCCACCGGTGATGTGCGCGATGCCGTGCACAACGTGCTTGACCTTGTAGTGCGAAAGCACGCTACGAACGGGTTGCACATAAATCCGCGTCGGCGTTAATAACGCTTCGCCAACCGTCTTGTCCAACTCGGGCACGTGATCGTCGGCTTTGAGGCCGGCCATCTCAAAGACAATGTTGCGGAACATGCTGTAGCCATTGGAGTGCAGCCCTGAGGAGGACAAACCAATCAGCACATCGCCAGGCGTGATGGCCTTACCATCGATCACGCGCGAGTCCTCGACCACGCCGACGCAGAATCCGGCCACGTCGTACTCGTCGCCGTGATACACGTCCGGCATGATGGCTGTCTCGCCACCCAGCAACGCACAATCCGCCTGAACGCAACCGGCGGTAATGCCGGAAACAATTTGTTCCAGCAAAGCCGGATCGTCACGGCTCATCGCCACGTAGTCCAGAAAGAACAGCGGCTCAGCCCCGCAGCAGACGCAATCGTTGACGCACATGGCGACCAGATCGATGCCGATCGTATCGTGCACACCAACAGATGTGGCGACCTTGAGCTTGGTGCCTACGCCATCCGTACAGGCGACCAACGTGGGATTCTTGTAGTTCCGGGCGAAAAGCCGGTTGGTGAAATCGAGCTGAAACAGCCCTGCGAAACCGCCATCGAGCCGGCGAACACGGGGGGAATAGGTCTTGGTGACCAGCCGGCTGATCCGCTGCATGGACTGTTGGTACAGTTCCAGGTCCACGCCGGAGTCTTTGTAGGTCGCCTTGGCCATGCCGAATGTAATCAGGAATCGAACGATCAGTCCTTGAAAGCGTCCAAGATGACATTCTCCGCAGGAGTTGCAAGGAGCGGCGAACGCGATTTCGCATCAAGCAACGGACAAACCGCTGCTTCGCCATGAGCGGTCCGGTCATCGCTGGAAGCCACGCAGGTCCAGCTGCGCGAACGGGCAAACCTTCCTGACCGTAGCGGTCAGTTCAAGCCAGACTGACTTTGGGGCCGGCCTGGGTGGAAAGTTCGCGATAGGAGCTGAGAAAAGTGGCCGGGGAGCGGCCGTGGGCTTGGCACTTGGACAAAGAGGTTGCCGCCATTTGAGTTCAAACGGGCGCAAGAACTATTGAGACTGAGTGATTTCAAAACCAGGGTTGCCGAAGTTCACGTCAGCATCGATCGTGATTTCAAACTCGTCTACTCCGCGGCTAGATTCGAGCGAACGCGAATCTTCATCGATCCATGAGTCCACATTCGGCCGCATAGTATTCGGCCGCATAGTATTGGGCCGCATAGTATTCGGCCGCATCGTGATTAATGTCTCTGGCAGGTAGACGTCTATGCACTCGCCATCCTTCGTTCGACCGATCAGAGTGTCTCCGGCTTCATTGGAGATATCCGGCACAAGCAAATACCGCTGATTGCGGCCAGCTGCTGTATACCAGCCGACGGCGCCGCTCACGGCTGGCATATCAGGCGGTTCGTTCAGCCAACCAACAAGGTTCGTGAATGTGTAGGGAGGAATCGACTCAGGAAACACGACTGCCCATTCTTTAGTGGATAATTGTCGAATCCATACTTCGACATTACGCGGCACGACTGGCTCATAGAGTGTCGCATATTCTCGAATCGCGACTTTGATGTCGTTCGCAGTTCCTTCTTGTAGCAAGATCCAATCGAACATTGCGCATCAGTTGTTATTCTTGCTGCACGGTGTCGCGAGATATAGCAACTCCTCGCTGCTCGCTCTGTTCAAACTGTAGAATAGATAGAACCCGAATGTCTATCAATCTACCTGCATCCCATAAGAACCGGAGAGTCCAGAACCGCAAAAGAGTGCCGCCCGACCCCTCTTCCTAAGTGCGGGGAAGCTGCACCCGAAAGGCCGGGCGGCACGCCATTGAACATTTTCCGAACACGAGAAGTTTCGGCAAAAAGCAGAATGCTGGGGCGAGCAAATGTAGCCAAGAATGGATTCGCTGTTACGAAGGACTCTTAGTTGATCGCAACCTGGACTTTGTTCGTAAAGCGCGCATCGAACACAATACGGGAGGCAAGGTGCTGCAACTATTTGCTCGTTCTGTTCGCGCCGGATGATTCCAAACTTGGATCGACGAGACTGGCAAAGGGATTGATCTCCATCTCATCTCCAATTTGCACTTGCAGTGTCAGCACGCCGGCTTCTTCTTGAGCAATCTTTTGATTGGACGTTGCTGTGTTGGATGTTGCCGTGCCTTCAGTTGCATCGGCCGTTTGCTTGAACAGGCAGATCCAACGACGATCCTTCGCCAGCGCATAATTCCGCAATACTAACGCAAATTCCGGCGAAATCTGTTCTTTGGAGCCAAGGATCAATTCGCCAATTTCGCGGGCGGTGGGCTCCAGTCGCTTGGAAACAAGCCGCAGCGATTGCCGAGATTCGGGCGTGGTCCAGTGTTTCTTGAACGTATCGCGCAGTTCATCGCGCTCGATCACAACTTCGCGGACAATTGTGCCAAGAATCTCCTGCACTTCCGGATCATCCAGCATGGTGTTCAAATTCTTGCGGAATGCGGCCTTAACTTTGGGATTCTTGCCGACATCGCGCAAGATCCCTTGTGTGACGTCGACGAAATCTTCCGTGTGCCTTTCCAGCACCGGCACAACCTCAGCGTCAACAAACCGCCGCCATTCCTTCTCTGTGTAGTTCTTGTCTGGCAACAGCGGCGTCTTGTCGTAAAGCATGCGCCAGCCAAAACGCCAGAGCGAAACGCGCGCCCAGACCTCTTGTCCGATTTGATTCGCCATCGGTTGCGCTCGGCGTCGAACAATCGGCCAGACCTCTTCCTTGACCAAGGGGATCACATCCTCCGCAACAATCTCCTGCTGATAGCGAGCACCAATCGCCCGGAGTTGGTCGCGGTGGTTGTTGAAGGAAATCCGCAGTTCCTGCTCCAACGTCAGCATGGCCTCTTTGAGCGTCGCATGCACGATCGGCCACAACTCTTCTGTGATCTCTTCGTTGTGTTCCTGATAAGCCGCGACAATCATGCGAACAATCTCTTGTCGCTTTTGCGCGGGAAACATCATCGCCAAGGCGCCGGCTAAAGATTGATCGGCCGAATAGTACTCGGCTTTCGCAATCTCATCCCATGCCGGCGCGCCGGGATAGAACGTCGCCTCAGCGAGATTCACATAGCCACGTCGGACGAGTTCCTGGTTTGTGCGGAGCGAATGGACTTCGCCAATCCGTCGCGGAACGCCGTCCTCGGCGACATAGAAAATGGGATCGCCAACAGCAAGATCAACTGACTGCGGCAACCGTAAAGTCGCCGGTTGATATTCGCCGGTGTAGTAAGACCAGACGTCGTCAGCTACGCGGTCCGGTTCCGCAGCGGCATCTTCCTCGCTCCAGGCGTTCCACACGCCCAGCACGATGGCCGACCAAATCGCCAAGCCGAGAATTGTTCGCAATCCACGCATTGGTCAATCTCGCATTTGCCGTGCTTGGAAAAACAAACTCTTTGAAATGAACGCTCTCTCAATTGAACTGGCCGTAAACATCTGCCCTGTCTGGGGCGAGAGTAGAACAACTCGCCAACCGGTAATTCGTACACCGTTTTGCAAATTGTGAATTGTTTTACTTTGTGACTGCCAGCGTTGCTGGAAGTGGCACTGGTGCCGACAAAAGAATCTTATCCATGGCCAAGAATTGCGGCCAGAAATCTCCAAGCCCTGTCATTGATAAACGAAAATTGCGGAGGACTTTTTGCCGCAAGAAACTGTGCCGGGCAAAGGACTTCCGCATCGCCGGATTTTCTCGATGAACCTTTGTCGTAACTCGGGCGTCAAACTGGGCAACAGTTGGTTGCCGAATCTGATGATGGCTGCAAAAGAAATCAGAACGTTTCGGCAACCATTGGGGTATACACCTAGACGACTGTTCCGCCCAAAGTTGCTTCCGTGGCGAAACTGCAGTTGGACCAATTGAAGTGCGTATGGATGCAAGAATGCCGATTGTTATTCCGCAGATTCACCAAAAATCTTGTTGAAGACAGCCCTCCTAGCCCCTAAAGTGAGGGGAAAGGGATACCCCCCTATCGGGGAAGTCACAGGGCTGAAGCAAAAGGTTGCAGCAGAGTGCTGAACGTCGTCGAGAATGGCGTCCCAACGGGCATCATTCTTGCAAGCAGATTAAATTTTTTGTTTCCCGCCTTAGCTTTCCCGCCTGACCAAGAAACCAAGCCTGACTGCTGGCAATATTTTGGACACTTGGACGAAACGCATGAAGATCGTCCAACGTCCATAACCTACCGTGGCAGGATAATACACGGCGCGCTGATCCGCGTGTGAGTGTGGCAGTTTTGGTATGGCCGGACTGGCCGAAGGAGATCTTGTGGTAATCGTTTTTGCTGCAAGTCTTTGAAAGCAAAGTGCGGACATTGAGCGATCTCGTTCGCTTTACAACCAAAGAGGCTATGGTCAATGGAACGGGGATTCACAAGTAGGGGACCAGTCATGAACATACACGTGACTTGCCCGAACGGTCATAAACTCAAAGTCAACCGCAAGCTCGCCGGAAAGACGGGGCGCTGCCCTTCTTGCAAGAGCGTCGTCAAGATTCCGGAATTGGCCAAGGGCGACGTCGCAGAAGACCTTGTCATGGATGTCCTGGCTTCGCGCGGAAGCATGACCAGGGCAAGCGAAATGAGTGCTGCCGAATCGCTTGCGGACGAGGATCGCCCAGTCCATCAAGAAGCCCGGCACGATGCTGCCGATGAAACGCAGCAATTCGCTTCGGAAGACTCCGCCACACAGGGGAGCGGATCATCCGTAATGCGCCGCGCGACCCGCCGTTGTGCCGGCTGTGGGCATCGAGTCTCGGCAAATTACAGTGTTTGCCCACACTGCAAGCGCTATATGACTGAAGCGCCCGAGGCGAGTGACCACGAATCGATGATGTGCCCGTCCTGCGGGGTTCCCAGTTTTCCTGGCGCGGACGTGTGCATGAATTGCGGGTTGCAATTGTTGTTGCGAGAGTGATCTCGCGCTAATGCGGCAAACGTAACAAACCAAGAAACTCATCGTGCGGAATGTTTCGCGCGGTGAGTTTTTCATTGGTCAACTTCAAAGAAGAACTGTCCATCCCCGAATTCCGGCGAAAATTGCCAAAAAAAGCGAGCATCTTTGCCACGAAAAAGTTGCCGTGCGCAAACATGTCGAGCGCTATGTCAACTCTGTGATTAAGACACGTGCTGACGTTGGATCAATCTCCTTCGCTAGCGCTTGTCATGAGTTCATCACCCGCAGACCTGCTCCGTCAGTTCTTGCATTTGACCGACCCTTCCCGGCGTGACGAGGACAACCCGAGTCCGCTTTGGGAGCGAGTCTGGAAACTCTTTCTGGAACATGCCTGGTTCCAGCAGCAGCTTCGCTGGTGTGCGGAGCAATCGCTGGGTAACCGGCTCTGCAACAGGCAACTCGCTGACGATGTCTACCAAGAAGTGGCTGGCGGTTTGGCGAGGAAGTTCCAATGGAAAGCCGATTTGAATTTCAAGCGGGGTAGCACCGTTGGCGAGTTCGCCAAGTGGTTGCGATCTATCCTTGCCCGCGATTGTTATTCGGCCGCGAAGAAGGTGCTCGTTGACTTTAGGCCGCTAACTGAAGAACCGGCCGTGCATGATCCCGACACAGTCGAGGTCATGGACACATTGGAAGTACTGACTTCGCAAGACCGGAAAATCCTTGAGCTATATCTCCAAGGCTACACGTTCCGCGAGATCGAGCAGGAATTAGAATTGTCGTACTGGACAGTGCGGCGAGTCGTGTTTCGCTGGGGCAGGAATCACCTGGCAGCGTGATGCGGCCACAAATCGCTACGGAGACCTTTCCCAGGCCTTGAGAATGTACGGTTCCAGTAAGTCCAGACTTGCGTCTCTCGCCGATTCAACATCGCAGAACCTTTTGAGGACATCTGGAGGGACATTCGCGGAAACCACCACTGGGCCTGCGTTGGCGAATGCCAATCCAATCGGTTGCTCGCCAAGTTTTTCAAGTTCGGCGAACAACTCTTCCTGCGTCCAATCGCCAGGGTCCATCCAATGAATGTTCGAATCAGGCACGGTCACGAAGATCAGCGCGGTTTCGTGAAGATGGTCAAAGTCCGGGTAGGCCTCTCTGTCCCATGCGGTGCCATGCCCGACAATGGCGATGAACCTGGCGTTTGGCGGGTTTTCTCCACTGTAGTAGTTGGTCAATTCGGCACCACGCCCCTGCTTTGCCCACTCGTGCCGTTGTTGGCGGTGGAGTGGTTGGTCAAGCGGAGTGTCTTTCCAAACTTTGGCCTCCATGTAGCCAGCGGTGAGAACCCGCCAACTCACGGTTCCGCGCCAACTTGCAAAATCGCCTTCCGTGGGCGGCAGTTCGTCTGTGATATCATTGTAGTTGTGAATCGCCACAAAGACGTTGTAGGTGCTTGTCTGGATCTGCCGTATTCAGCCTGGCGGCTCGCCCAGGCGATGACTTGCCAGACGACGAGGCAAATGACCGCGACAACCACGGAAAAGCCCAAAAAATGAGCCCGCGAGAGCTTTCGCAACGAGGTCTTCATGTCTGGCCTCCGATAAAGAGCCGCCTCTACGGTGCTTCGGCGTTTACGGGCGATTCTGCAAAAAATGCCGGGGTTTGCATAATAATGAGCCCATTCATGGGGCTGGAACCGCTCTCGAAATTGTTTGACAGCCCCAACTCCAGATCGATACATTAGTTAAGGTAAGTCGTTGTCTCGGTATCCACCGTCCGGCGGGGCGGGTTCGGTTATGCCGAGAACGCAAACAAGGCGATTTTCCTTTCCGCTTTGGATGCACTTCGGTGAGGCGTTCTGCCTGTTGCAAAATCAAACACTGGAAGCATAAACGCTTTCCAATCATCGCTTTAGCACGTAACCGCGAAGAGGTCACTTTCCATGGCGAAAGTCTCAGGCGTCTGGGGTATTGATATTGGCGACTGCGCTCTCAAGGCACTTCGCTGCCTTCCGGACAACACCACGGGTCGCGTTCGCGCGGATGCTTTTGACTATATCGAGTATCCGAAGATCCTCAGCCAGCCTGAGGCGAACCGGGAAGAACTGGTTGCCGAAGCGCTGCGGACGTTCCTTTCGCGCAATGATGTCCGAGAAGACCAGGTGGCCATCAACGTGCCAGGGCAAAACGGTCTGGCTCGCTTTATCAAATTGCCGCCGGTTGAATCCAAGAAGATCCCGGACATTGTTAAATACGAAGCCCGCCAGCAGATTCCGTTTGATCTGGATGACGTGGTGTGGGACTTCCAGAAGATGGCCGGAGGGAGCGAAGCGGAAGGCTTCTCTCTGGAGACCGAAGTCGGCTTGTTCGCGATGAAGCGCGATCAGGCTTTTAAGCAACTCCGCCCGTTTGACAACGCGCGGATTGATGTGGACTTCATCCAGTTGGCCCCGTTGGCGCTCTACAACTATGTCGTCGCGGACCAGATGCCCAAGCTGCCCGATGACGATGCTTTTGATCCGGACAATCCTCCGGAATCGGTCCTGGTGCTTTCCGTTGGAACGGAAACCACGGATCTGGTCATCACCAATGGTTTCCGCGTCTGGCAGCGTAGCATCCCCGTTGGCGGAAGCAACTTTACCAAGGCGCTCAGCAAAGAGATGCGACAGACCTTCGCCAAGGCGGAGCATCTCAAGCGAAATGCGACCCAGGCTGAGAACCCCAAAGCGCTCTTCCAGGCGATGCGTCCGGTCTTTACTGACCTGGTGACAGAGGTCCAACGCTCACTGACATTCTTCGGGAATATTGACAAGAAAGCCAAGATCAAGCGTGGTGTTGCCGTCGGCGGCGGAGCCAAGCTGCCGGGCCTGGTTCGCTTCCTTGAGCAGAACCTCAACATCCCCATGGAGCGGGTGGACAGCTTCCACACGTTGGTTGGTCCTGGCGTTGTTGACGCGCCGGCTTTCAAGGATCACGCGCCATCGTTCGGCATTTGTTATGGCTTGTGCCTGCAAGGTTTGGATCAGGCCCGCCTGGGCACAAACTTGATGCCCGCGGAGATCGTGCATGATCGCATGATCGAGGCCAAGAAACCTTGGGCTGTGGCGGCCATTGCCGTGTTGATGGTGGGGCTGGGAATTAGCTTCGCTGGCAATTGGTATGCCTGGTACGTTTCCGGTCCCGGTTATGGAACGCGGGAGGAGGCGGAGACAGAGGCCAAGAGGCGCGTGACTGAGTACCGCACCAGCCAGAAAAATTTTGACGATGACAAAGCGGCGTTCCAAAGCATCGACAAGGTTGGCGAGATCTTCGTGCAGAACCAGGTGCGTTTGGATCACTGGCCGGAACTTTTGGCGACCGTGAGCGCGGCAACGGAAGCGCCGGCCGATGTGATGCAGTCGGTCCCTGAGGAATTCAAAGACCTGCCGCATGGCTTGAAGATTGAAGCCGTCCATTCCAAGCCGTTCACTTACGAAAAATGGTTTGAAGAGAAAGAGCAGGCCAAAGCTTTCAAGCGCACGCGAGACTATGAAGCGGGGTTGACTCCAACCGATGCGCCGGCAAAGCCTGAGGAAGAACCTGCAGCCGCGACTCAACAGCAGACCCAACAGCAGCCGCAAAGTGGCGGCGGAGGCGGGTACGGCCGTGATGCCATGCAACAACAAGAGCAGGCCGGCACCAAGGGTTATGTGATTACCATCGTCGGTCATCATGACCACAATGCGCCCCCAGAATCGGGTGATACAAAGTACAGCCATTATGCTTATGTGGCGCAAACACTGATTGCCAATTTGCGAAAGCACGAAGGCAAAAAGGGCGGATTCGAAATTCGCGATCCGGTGATTAACTCCGACAAACGGGCTGAGGAAGTGATGGTGCCAAACCCGGAGTACAACCCATATGATCCGGCGGCTCAAGAACAGCCTCAGAACGTTGCCGTTTATCGCCACTTCTTTGAAGTTGAATTCTTTTGCATTCCTTCGCCCGTGTCCGATGAGGATGTGGGACCGGATGGTGCCGTTGCCGGTGGAAACATTGGCGCACCGGGAACAGAGTAATCGCCTACGACGCCAAGCCAGTCACTGGGAATTGTGACAGCTGGCAAATCTGGAACAGAGATCAACCGAACGCTCAAACGGACATTTGTCATGGATAACAACAGCAAGAAAAACCTGTTTTGGATCCTCAGCGGTGTCACGGTCTTTGTGCTGCTTGCCGCCTGGGGGGTTGGCTGGTACATGATGACCAGCAGTACGGAGGAGCAAGTGCAGGAGCGGGACAGCGTCTTCCGGGACGTGAATGGCCTGGTGGTGGCAACCATTCCCAACAACGACATTTCCAATGTTCTGGATCAGCGGAAGACGGAGTTGACGGACATCGTTTACAACATTTGGGAAGAGCGCTTTCGCGCGCAGCAAGATCACTTCCAGCGCGTCTTGACGGATAAGTCGCGAGATGCCATTGAAATCATCAACAAGGACCCTGAGGAACTTCCCTCGCAAGTGAGGGATAAGTACGCGGCCATTTTGCTAAACGAATTGAATCAACTCTATGCCTTGGTCAAAGTCCGCAAGAGAGTCGGCGAAGACGATCCGGTGATTGGCTCTAGCGGAGGCGGCCAGCCCGCAAATGCGGGAGGCAACAGAAACGCCGCTGGCGATGATCCTGGCAGTGGAGGAGCATCAAGTTCGCTTCAAGTCAACGAGGGTGACAATCCCGGCGGCGCCGCTCGCGGAGGCGGGCGGGGAGCTGGACGAGGCGCCGGAAGGGGTGCCAGCGGACAAGGCCCCGTGCCAAGACCTGCGGATGCTCCTCCTCGTATTGAGTACACGGGTGTCGTTGATTGGGCGGACAAGCACGAAGTCGTCGAACGATATTTCAGCGACTGGCAAAACCCGGAACCGGAGCAAGTGATTTACGCGTTGGAGTATTGGGCTGCGATGTACTCCGTGCTGGACGTTATTCGTCAAACCAACGGTGACGCGGAACACTATGAAGCCCCCGTCAAACAAATCCGCATGTTGCGGATCGGACGATTGGGACCACAGTTGGCAGGTGGCCCCAAGCCGGATGATGCCCAGCCGGAGAACGAGGAATCAATTGGGTCTGGCTCGAATGCACGAACTTCGGCTGGAGATGACCCAGGCGGTGGTGGCAGCAACGGTAACATGCAATCCATGCAAGTTGGCGATACGCCTCCAGCCGGAGGCGCGGGCAATCGCAACAGCCCAGGGCGGGTTGACCCGTACGCGGCGACATACTCGCCCATCAATGGGAATTGGGGACTGGAAGGATTTGAACTGCCCCAAGTCACCGCACAGCCATCATCCCTGCAAAAGCTTGAGGAAGGACGATACGTCAACGACGACGGCTATCCGATCTACTCGGCCAGCGCGAATCCGCATGTGGAGTTCCGCATGATTCCGCTGTACCTGGAACTGACGATTGACCAATCGCAAATCCAGCGATTCTTCAACCTGGCGGCGAACAGCCCGCTGCCGATTGAAATTCAACAGATCTGCGCGATCCACGCTGTACCATCGGCTGCCAAGGTACCAAACGGAATTGTCGATTTTGCACCCAACGATGTGATCCTCAAAGTCCGTGGCGTAATCTACAAGTATCAGCCGCCCGTCAAAGAGAACATCGGCAAAAACCCCGCGGAATTGGCTGCCGCAACCGCCAGCACAGATTCCGCCAACCCGTAGAGTCAGTTTTCGCCCAGCTTGCTTTGCAGATTTCCAACGGCTTAGCGGCAAAGATTGGCATTCGCAATACACCCCTTCATTGATCTGATTAGGAAACGGGAACCAAACCATGAAGAAGGATTCCGGTGGATTCCAAGGGTTCATGTTGCAGAACTTTGAGAAGATCGCGCTGGGCGTTTTTGGCGTCCTTGTGTTGGTGTTTCTCGTGTTCGCTACCGTTCTTGGTTCGTATTACGATCGAGAAGCCAGCGAACTGGTGAGCATGGTCAACAACAAAGTCACATCCGTAACGGCTTCTGGCCGCGAGGATAACTTTGAAGGTCTGCGCGGTGTTGAAGTCACGCCTTACGACAAACAACTGACGACGGTGCCGGTCCCCGAGCCGCCGCCTGAGGGGGAAGTGGACGGCGTGATTTCTTACCCAGGCCCCGTCCCCAACAAACGCACGGAGCCGGCCGTCTTGCCCCCCATTGATTTGCGTGGTTTTGGGGTTCGCGAAGTGTTGGCCTTCAATGGCAAGGCCAACCAAAGCACGAATTCTGGCGAAGGGGGCGCGGGAAGCAATCGCGGCGTTGGATCATCTGACGGAGGTGGTGGAGCAAGCTCAGCTGTGGGCTTGGGCGAGGGCGATAATCCCGGGCAAGGTGACGACGGCGGTGATCAACCTGCAAACAATCCTGAACCCGCCGGCGCGGAAGCTCCTCCAGCCACTGGCTACCAACCTCCAGTAGACAGCCGCACGGCAGTGCGGTCGTACATCACTCTGGTGGCGACAGTCCCCCACGCGGCCCAGTATCAAGAGTTCATCTCCAAGACGCTCAATACCTTGCCGCCAGGTCCGACGGAACCGCGCTATATTACCTTCCGGATTCAGCGACGTACGCAAGGCGGATCTGAGCAATGGGAAGAGCTCGACCGAGATGTCATTAAGGAGATCATTGACGAGGTTCGCATAAAATGGGTCTCTTCCAATGTGGAGGAGCTCGTGGATGACCGGTATCTCTTTCCCATGTTCCCGACGGAAGACAAGTACGATTTCGTTGGCTTTTCCTTGCCGCCGGCACCGGCGATTGGTCGAGTCTGGGGAGCCAGCATGGTGCCCACGTCCATTCCATCCAAGGATTCTGGCCCGGTTTACCGCCCGTTGGATGACATGATTGGCCAATGGCAAGCGGCCCGGCGGAGTCACGTTAATTTCTTGGCGAATCAGGAAGCCTACGACGGACAACAAGATGTTGTGGCGGTTATTGGCCTTAGAGAACAATTCAATATCACCGCGGGCGAAGAAGCTAATCGCGTTATCTTCACCACCCCCGGCGATGATGAGGCTAAAGCCCCATTCCAGGCTGGCGTAGCCTTCAACGTGATTGATGATGGGTCGAGCAACACTCCCGTTGCCAATCCGAAAATTGCCGAACTCCGGCGGCCAGGTGACGTGATCCTCAAGCACGCGGATAAATCCTGGTGGGAGATCTATCGCAAAACTTCTGACGAGGAACTGCAGCGAACCACCATTCTTTTCCTTGATGGTAAGGACATGGCGACCGAGGCCGTTGTCTTTGAACAAGCTTTGCGAAAGTACGAATCCAGGCAGGGATTCAACAGCACGAACAATGAGCCGGCGCAAGAAGCAGCTACGCCCGCGCCGCAAGCTGCGCAAGGTCCATCGAACTTCATGTTCCGCTTCTATGACACAACTGTGGAAGCCGGGAAGACTTACCAATACCGCATCAGTTTGGTCTTGGCGAATCCGAACTATGGCGTGAATCCGGGATACCTGGATGAATCGGCCGACGCGACCCAGGAACACTTGGAGACCGATTGGAGCGAGCCGACCGAGTGGATCTCCGTAACGTCTTACGCGGATCTGGTCATTGGTCCCACCAATCCCGGCTCAGCGGGTTCCGCCCCCAAGGTTGGCGTCTATCTTCGCGAGCCGAGCTCGGATCAAACGCCGCTTAAGGAAGCCAACGCCGTGGCGATGTTGCTCACGCAATTCAAAGCGGCTGCCCGCGGCCAGTGGATGAACTATGTGGTGGATAACCCGGCTGCAGTGGACATTGTTCACAACGCACCGGCCCAACTTGATTTGGGCGAGGGTGCCCAGGCGCGGCGCGGTTTCACCCATCGATATCGGACTGATGAGATGATCCTGGACATGCGCGGCGGCGAAACTCATGGCAAGCTTCGCGTACCTGGCGAGACTTTGATCTTGGACGCCAACGGAAACCTTGTCGTCAAGAGCGAATTGACCAGCGGCTTTGAAACGGCTGAGTACCAATACGGTATTGTTAACGAAACCAAGTCTCGTCGGTCTGACGATGGCGACGATCCTGGAAACCAGGACGGTGTTGGTGGTTCTCTGCCGCCAGGCGGCGGCGGAGGAGAATAGCTGCCTTCTGCCCAATTCTTTGATTCTCAAAACAGGCGTGACTTGCAAAGGCAAGCGCGCCTGTTTTCTTGCGCGATCAATGACTTTGCAATCCGTGCCATTGCAATCAGTGACTTAGCGCCGCGTGTCAATTGAACATCTGCCCCGTGCCAACGGCTTCAAACGCATTCCGCAAGTGTTCAATCTCCGGCTGCTTGTGGCCGGGATTCCAATTCACGGAAATCACATCAAATCGCGCGGGATATGATGTCAGCCGGTGTCGCTTGAGAAAGGCCAAGGCCGCGCGCGTCAGGCGTGCCTGCTTGTCCTCGTCGATGGCTTCGTGCGGTTCGCCTCCAGAGTCAGAACTGCGCGTCTTAACCTCAACAAAGATGACATTGGATTTGTCCGTGACAATCAAATCCAACTCGCCCAGTTGATTGCGCATGCGGCGGCCGATGACCTTCATTCCCTGACGCTTGAGAAATCGCTCCGCGGCGTGCTCGCCCCGTTCGCCCAGTGTGAGATCACCCAACACCCGCCGCCACCATCTTGACCGCTGCCGATCTCGTTGAGAAGAGTTCGCAATGTTCATGGCGATTCTGCCGACGAAGAAACCTGTAGCCATCGCAATGTGGCTGAGCTCACGCTTTGCAGATAGCTGTGGATTTGCTTAGAGCATAGTGGACGCGTCATCATGATCCAAACTCGATCAGGATCGTAAGGAAATGGGAGCTGCGGCCGCATGCGGAGAATTCCGTGCGGCGATTTCCGTCCAGAGAATTCCGTGCGGCCAAGCGTTGCCTCGGGGATCAAACTGATAGAATTAACAAAGATGCTCGCTGGCAGGATGTTCGAGCGGGATTCTTGCGGCCGTTCTTGGGGCGAATCGAGCGAAAGGAAAATGCATGTCGGGAATGTTGGTTTGGGCCGTCATTCTCTTTTTGTCCGGACTGGCGCTGCTCGTGTTGGAAGCCTTCATTCCTTCGGGCGGTTTGCTGGGGATCTTGTCGATTGCCTGTCTGGTCACCTCGATTGTCCTTGGCTACGTGGGCAGTTGGATCGAGGGGACCGTGATCTTGGCCGCGGCCGTGATTGGCGTGCCGGCGGCAGTCGTCGTCATGCTCAAATATTGGCCGGACACGCCCATTGGTCGCCGAGTGTTGCTCAACGTCCCTTCCAGTGACGAAGTGCTGCCGGACATTGCGCCCCGCAAGTCCTTGGTAGGCAAGCGCGGCAGAGCTCAAAGCGTCATGCTTCCGTCCGGCCCTGTCGAGATCGAAGGCGAACTCATCGACGCCGTGAGCGACGGCATGGCGATTGAAGCCGGCCAACTTGTCGAAGTTGTTGAAGCCGGCGCGATTCACATTGTGGTTCGCGCTGTTGAAGAGGAAGAGCCAACGCCTGATCCAACAGCCCGCGCGGAGGACCCCTTGGCCGCGCCGGTGGACTCACTGGAGTTGGACCGGCTGGCAACAACCCCGCGCGAGCCACTCCCCTCGGAAGAATCCTCCAGCAACGTTGATGATCCGTTGATTGACGATGTGTTCTCTCAGGAGATCATCATGGACGATGATGACGATGAAACCGATTCCGCCACGGCCTGACAACTTCGCTCGTGGGTTTCGGCGGTTTCTAGCGTGATGGATTGGGCCGTCCGTGCGTATCCTTGGGATGGAGGCGTGCGGATCCGTGGTGAGGGGCGAATTCGCAAGTTAGAATCGAAACCGCTGCGAATCTCTGCCGTTTGAACCCTGTCCGGCCGCAAGACATGGGCGTGTTCAGCCAAATCACGACGCCTGACGAAAGTGCGATCCGCTGGCTGGCTGATGCCGCGCTGTGGTTGTTGTACGTCACCGCCGCGGCCGTCCTTCTGTTTCATATTCTGCGTCGGCGTGATCTGCCGCTTCCGCGAGCCTTCTGGCTTGTGGTGACTTATGTGCTGGCGTTTGGCGCCGTTGAATTGCTCGAGGCCGCCTTCTATTGGCGAAATGCCGAGCCGCTCAGTCTGTATTTCAAAGCGTTGATCGCCTTGATCGCGTGGGGCGCGGCTGTGCTTTGGGTGGCAGTCGTTCCTCGCTTGCTTGGTCGAAGAGACGCAGATCATCTGCAACAAGCCGAGAAGAAAAGGAAGCAAGCGGAAAAAGCGCTCAAGGAGAGCGAGTCTTTCTATCAGACGATGATTGACTCGCTGCCCATCAACGTCTTCCACAAGGACTTGGATGGCCACATTGTTTATGCAAGCTTGCCCTACTGCGAAACCTTAGGTCACAAGTTGGAGGACCTGCTGGGCAAGACCGATCACGATCTGTTTCCCAACGAACTCGCCGACAAGTATGTGCGGGACGATGCCCACGTCGTTTCCAGTGGAGAAACACTGGAAGTCATCGAGCGGCATCAACGCCCGGATGGAACGGAGATTCTGGTTCAGGTTCTCAAGGCGCCTGTGCGTGATAACAAAGGCGCGATCATTGGCGTCCAAGGCATGTTTTGGGATGTCACATCTCGCGAACAAGCCGAGGAGGCACACCGCGAGAGCGAGGCCCGGCTGAAGTCGATCATGGACAACACCGCGGCGGTGATCTATCTCAAGGATCAAGACTATCGCTATGTCATGATCAATCGCCGTTATGAGCAGCTCTTCAACGTCACCAATGAAGAAGTGCACGGCAAGACTGATTTTGATATCTGGCCTGCTGAGCTTGCGGAAGCCTTTCAAGCGAATGACCGGATTGTCTTGGAGACCGGAGAGATCGTTGAATGTGAAGAGGCGGCAGCGCAGGAGGATGGTCTCCATACATACCTGAGCGTCAAGTTTCCGTTGCGGAATGCCCAAGGCGAGATCTACGCGGTCGCGGGTATCTCAACTGACATTACTGAACGCAAACAAACAGAGTTGGCTCTGCGCGAGAGCGAGAACCGTCGCGACCTGGCCCTTGAAGCGGCCGGAATCGGCACATGGACCTGGACCATCAGCGACAACTCACTGCAGTGTGACGACCGCTTGCATCACGTGTTCGGCGTCGCCCGGCAGGACGTCCCGCATACCATCGAGGCGTTCATCAGCCGCGTGCACTCGGAAGATCGCGAACGCGTTCGCCAGGCTTTGGATGACGCCATCAAGAACAATGCCGACTACGACATTGATTTCCGCATTGAGCGCGGTGACGGCACAGTTCGCAACGTTGTCTCGCGAGCGGCGGTGATCCACGACCAAGACGAAACTCCCTTGCGGATGACCGGCGTTTGCCTGGATGTCACGGAGCGCGAACGCGCGGAGCAGGCACTGCGTGAGGTTGAAGAACGCATGCGGCGCGTTGTCGAGTCGGCACACGACGCGTTCATCGCCATTAACGATAAAGGCTATGTCATCGAGTGGAATCACGAAGCGGAGCGCACCTTCGGGTGGCAAACCGAGGAAGCTGTGGGCACTTTACTTTGTGATTTGATTGTGCCAGAGCCTGATCGCGCGCGGGCAGCGGCGGCCATCGGCGCTTACATGGAAGGTCATCAAAGCGGATTGCTTAACCGCCGCTTTGAGACTACCGCTCAAAAACGCGACGGCACGCTGTTCCCGGTTGAGATGACAATCACACCGGTTCGCGTGGGCGAGTCCTTTGTCTTTAGCGCATTCTTGCATGACATCACTTCGCGACGCGAAGCCGAAGATGCTTTGCGCCAAAGCGATGCCCGCTTCCGCCGGCTCGTCGAATCCAACATCGTGGGCGTAACGATCGACCACTTCAACGGCAGCATCTTGGAATCCAATGATGCCTTCTTGCGAATGACGGGCTACAGCCGAGAGGAACTCAAGTCCGGCGCGCTCAATTGGGAGGAAATGACACCGGAGGAATTCAAAGGCTCAACGCGCGAGGCGATCGAAACGCTGCGTTCAACCGGTTTTTGCACCGTGCGTGAGAAAGAATTCTTCCACAAAGACGGCTCGCGCGTTCCCGTCTTGGTGGGTGTCACCATGTTGGAAGAATCCGGTGACAAGTGCATCTGCATCACCGTTGACATCACGGAAAGAAAGCGTGCCTTGTCCGCTTTGCAAGCCGCGAAGGAGCAGGCGGATGCCGCCAATGAGGCCAAGAGTCGCTTCCTGGCCAACATGAGTCATGAAATTCGCACGCCGATGAATGCCATCATCGGCCTGACGGACCTCGTCTTGGAAACGCAATTGGAGGATCTGCAGCGAGATTACCTGCGAATGGTGCAGACTTCGGCCGAAGCGTTGCTTGCCATCATCAACGACATCTTGGACTTCTCCAAGATCGAAGCTGGCCGCTTGGAAATCGTTCGCGGCGAGTTCCGACTGCGAGACCTGGTGGGTGATGTCCTCAAGTCCTTGGCCGTGCGGGCCCATGAGAACGGACTGGAGCTTGCTTATGATGTGAATGCCGATGTGCCGGAGTTTGTTGTTGGCGATGCCGGGCGGTTGCGGCAGATTCTGAACAACCTGATCGGTAATGCCATCAAGTTTACGGAAGAAGGCGAAGTCATTGTTCGCGTGAAGGCCGAGCCCAAGAAAGACACCAACCTCGTCTTGCTGCGATTTGAAGTTCGCGACACGGGGATTGGAATCCCGACGGAGAAACTGGATTCCATTTTTGACGTTTTTGAACAGGTCGATACTTCCAGCACTCGGCGGTTTGCTGGTACAGGCCTGGGCCTGGCGATTACGCAGCGGCTGGTCGATTTGCTTGGCGGAGAGATTTGGGCGGAAAGCGAAGTTGGGCAAGGAACTTGTTTGCATTTCTCCTGCCAGGTTGAGCTTGCCCAATCCGCGGCAAGCCTGCCGATTCAACAGCAGCCGGCTGTCTTGCAAGGATTGCACGTGTTGGTTGTTGATGACAACGAGACAAATGGCCGGATCCTCCAGGGACAATTGGATAACTGGGGATTACGCGCGACAAGGGTCGAATCCGCGAAGGACGCGATCACCGCGCTGCGCCAGGCGTCGTCCGCCGGAAGTCCCTTTGACCTGGCAATGGTTGATGGCAACATGCCGGAGATTGACGGGTTTCAGTTGACGGAGCTCATTCGCAATGATGAGTTGACCGCGGAGACGTTGATCATATTGCTCACTTCCGGCGGGCGGCCTGGTGACCTGGCACGCTGCGAACAATTGGACATCTCGCGATACCTGACCAAGCCGGTCAAACAATCGGAGTTGCTCGACGCCATCACTGCGGTTCTTGTCAGTGGTGACTCCGGCATCCTGACTGAAATTGCGCTCGAAGACGGAAACCCGGCCGCAGGGGAAGCCGCACGTGCATTCAGTGATAACGCCAGAACCGGCCAACTGCAGATCTTGCTCGCAGAAGACAGCCTGGTGAATCAACGGTTGGCTGTGGGGCTGCTGGAGAAGAAGGGCTATCAAGTCGACGTCGTCAATGACGGTCAGGCTGCGTTGGAGGCAATTCGCGAACGCGATTTCGACCTGATCTTGATGGACGTACAGATGCCCAGAATGGACGGTCTGGAAGCGACTGGCCACATCCGCAAGCAGGAACAGGAAACCGGCGAGCACATTCCGATTGTCGCCATGACCGCCCACGCGATGCCGGAAGATCGCCAAAGATGCCTGGACGCGGGAATGGACGAATATGTTGCCAAGCCCATTCGCTCCGAAGCCCTATACTCAGCCATCGAACAACTCACAGGCGTCAAAACAACAAGCGTCGCCAAACCAATCGCCAACGACTGGATGAAGCCAACAGAACATTTGGATTGGCAAACAGCGTGGGATACCGTGGGCGGTGACTTGGATCTGCTACAGGAGTTGATTTCCGCGTTTCTTGAAGAACTTCCAGGGATGGAGCAGGGTCTCGCCTCCGCCGTCGAAAAGGAAAACGCAGTCGAAGTTCGCCAAATGTCACACAAGATCAAAGGCTCATTGCGATACTTTGGGGCAAAGCCTGCCTACGATTTGGCCTATAAGCTCGAATCTTGTGCCGAGCATGGTACCATGGCGGACGCTGCGGGAATGGTTGATGCGCTCCGCAAGGAGTTGGCCGCCATTGGTCCTTTGTTGCGCAAGTTTTTGCAAGCTCCGGCTGATGCTCGGGGCTTTGATGCAGAGGGCTTTGATGTGTCAGGCAACTGAACCAGTCCTGGAGTATTATGAGAAATTGAGTCCGCGATGACGCGTGGCAATTGTTCTGCTCCCATTTTGTCAGGGTGGAAACATGGCCAAAATCTTGGTTGTTGATGATTCATCTGTAGATCGTCGGCTGGTTGGGGCGCTCTTAGAGAAAGTTGACGACTACGAAGTCTCTTACGCGACAGGCGGAAAACAGGCCCTGGCTCATATCGAACTTGATGAGCCGGACCTGGTCCTGACGGATTTGTTCATGCCGGAGATGGACGGCCTGGAACTGGTCGCCATCGTCAAAGGCCGGTTCCGCCTTGTTCCAATTGTGCTAATGACTTCGCAAGGGAACGAGAAACTGGCCGTGCAAGCCATGCAGCGCGGCGCAGCCAGTTATGTTCCCAAGAGCACACTGGCCAATGAACTGCTTGGCGTTGTACGGCGTGTGTTGGCTCTGTCCGCTCGCCAGGCAGAGCAAGCCCGGCTGATGACTTGTATGAAGAGCAATCACTGCAAGTTTGTTCTGGAGAATGATCGCAAGTTGATCGCCCCGCTGGTTTCGTATCTGCAAGCGTGCGTCACGCTGACAGGTGTTTGTGACGCCACGGATCGCGTTCGGGTGGGCGTTGCGCTGGAAGAAGCTTTGACCAATGCGCTTCTTCACGGCAACCTGGAAATCGACGTCCACGACAGGAACATAGACGATGCATCGCACTTGGACGCCGTGATTGAAGAACGTCGACAGCAGCCGGAATTCCAGGATCGCAAGATCTATCTCGAAGCCAACTTGACACAGGACGAGGCCCGATTTGTCGTTCGCGATGATGGCAAAGGCTTCTCCATGGATGACCTTCCGGATCCCACGGACCCCGCCAACCTGGAAAAGCCCACCGGGCGTGGTGTCCAGCTCATGCGGCTCATCATGGATGAAATCCGCTATAACGACTCCGGCAATGAGCTGACGCTGGTCAAGACCCGCCCTGATGAGATCACAGTGGTCGATAACTAGCAGGCGGGAGAACCGCGAGCCGTGACTTTGCGTGACGCAATCACACCCAAAAACTCTGTCTGCACGGGGGGAAGGCACTTCCCGCTAGCCACCTTCCAGCCAAGAATAGTAGAATGACGCGAATTGGTGATGCACCTCATTGAGCGCCGCTATGAACACTGGCCCTGCCCCCACAACTGACGATCCACAAGAATTTGACCTTTCCGGTCGAGAGTTGGGCGATTACCGGCTACTGCGACGCCTTGGCCGTGGCGGCATGGCGGAAGTCTATTTGGCCGAGCAGCTTTCTTTGCGGCGCCAGGTGGCCTTCAAGATTCTGCGACGGAATCTCGCAGCCGAACCGAAATACGTGAAAAGGTTTCACGTTGAAGCCCAGGCTGTGGCGGCGCTCGTGCATGCCAACATCGTGCAGATTTACGAAGTTGGCGAAATCGAAGGCTACCACTACATCGCCCAAGAGTACGTTCAGGGTCCAAACCTGCGCGAATACCTGATCAAGCATGGGACGCTGCCGTTCAAGACCGCTTTGCGCATCATGCGGCAAGTTGCCGCGGCGCTCCATCGGGCGGGAGAGCGCGGCATTGTCCATCGAGACATCAAACCCGAGAACATCCTCCTGACCTATGAGGGTGATGTTAAGGTCGCAGACTTTGGGCTGGCACGTGTTGTTCGTGATGGTACTCCCGTCAATCTCACGCAGATTGGCGTCGCCATGGGAACGCCGCTGTACATGAGCCCGGAGCAGGTCGAAGGCAAGTCAATCGATCATCGCAGCGACATCTATTCGCTTGGCGTGACCTGCTACCACATGCTCGCCGGCATTCCGCCGTTTCGCGGAGAGACCGCGCTGTCTGTGGCCGTACAACACATCAAGAACGATCCCGAACGGCTGGAATCCATCCGTTCGGACTTGCCGGCTCCGCTGTGCCGCATAGTGCACAAGATGCTGGCCAAAGACCCCGCATACCGCTACGCATCCGCGTTGGACTTGCTCCGCGATTTGAAATCACTGGGAGGCGATGAAGATGACGGCATGCCGGACTTGGAATTGGCGGAAACGCTCAAGCAAGACGCGAAAGAACGGCTGCGCTCCACGGAGAGATTGAACGCGGTCATGCAGACCATGGCGCTTCAGTTGCGCAACCGCCGCCGAAAGTACTACCGCGCGTTTGGCGTTGCGCTTGCGCTCATGTTGGCCGTGGGAGTGAGTGCTGCCGTAAGCATGGCCGACCGGGACGAAGACTTGCTGGCGGTGAACCCGGAAGACTCGCTGGGAATTCCGCGCGCCAAGGATGCGGAGACCCAATACACCACCGCGTTCTACAGCAGCTTGGATGATCCGCGACCCTGGAAAGCGGTGCTGGAATATTGGCCCGGTAGCGAATTCGATGATCGGGCGAAACGTCATCTCGCCCGCGTGCACCTGCGCCGGGATGAGGTTGATGACGCGCTGGCAATCTTCAACGAGTTCGCCCATCGCACCGGCGATGTGAACGAGGCGGATCGGGCATTCGGCCTCGCCGGCCAATACGTTTGCTACACCATCAAGGGAAAAAGCGCGGATTGCAAACGTGTCCTGGACGAACTTGGCCGCGTCATGCAGGCTTTCAACCCGTTTGATCTTCGCCAAGGGCAAGGCCAGGACAACTGGCTCAAGGGTGCGTTCCACCGCGCCTATCAGGTGAACGATCAAGCCGAGGACGACATCCTCAAGAACCTGCAGCCATCGCCATCAACCGATGGCACACAGAAGACGGACAGCAGCAGCGGCTCAAATTGACCGCGCACTCTCGGCAACCGCTATAACCTCTCGCCGGGGCTGTTTGCCGCGACACAATTGTGAAGCGGTCAGTTGTTGCTTCGGCTGAGAATTCTGCCAGAATATCGGCGAGTATTTCTCTGCAATGTCGATGCACCGCCGTGACCCAGGAGTGAAGCATGCCTCGTCCCGTTACTTTGTTCACAGGCCAATGGGCTGATCTGCCGCTTGAAGACATGGCGCGCAAAGCCCAGGACTTCGGCTATGACGGACTGGAGTTGGCATGCTGGGGTGACCATGTCGAAGTCGACAAAGCCCTGGACGATGACGGGTATTGCGCCGGCCGCCGCGAATTGCTCGAACGTTATGACCTGCAGTTGCACGCCATCAGCGCGCATCTGGTCGGCCAGGCCGTTTGCGATAACATCGACGCTCGCCACGAAGCCATTTTACCGCCGTACGTCTGGGGAGACGGGGACCCGGCGGGCGTGAATGCTCGCGCTGCCGAAGAGTTGAAGAACACCGCCCGCGTTGCTCAACGTTTGGGCGTGGGCGTGGTCAACGGTTTCACCGGTTCCAGCATCTGGCACTTGAACTACTCGTTCCCGCCCGTGCCGGAATCGATGATTGCTGATGGCTTTCAACTTTTCGCCGAGCGCTTCCATCCTATCATGGATGTTTATGGCGAGTGCGGGGTCCGCTTCGCCCTGGAAGTGCATCCCACTGAGATCGCCTTCGATCTCCATACGGCCGAGCGTGCCCTTCAAGCGTTAGGCCACCGCGAGGAATTCGGCTTCAACTTTGATCCCAGCCATTTGCTCTGGCAAGGCGTTGAGCCGGTCGAGTTCATCCGCGCCTTCCCGGAGCGGATTTATCACGTGCACATCAAGGACGCAATCGTCACGCTCGATGGACGCTCAGGCATCTTGGCCAGTCATTTGAATTTCGGCGATCATCGCCGCGGCTGGGATTTCCGTTCGCCCGGTCGAGGTGGCGTCAACTTTGAGGAAATCATTCGCGCGCTCAATGACGTCGGCTACGACGGCCCACTCTCAGTGGAGTGGGAAGATACCAAGATGGACCGCGAGCACGGTGCCGCCGAAGCCTGCGAGTTTGTTCGCGGCCTGGACTTCCAGCCCAGTGGCCGCGCGTTTGATGCCGCCTTTGCGGACAGCTAACGTCCAAGGCATTACAGCGCGCGTTGGCATTTACACAGCGCGTTTCGTCTTCCCGCGCAGGCGGGAATCCAGTCAATTCCGCGCCATCACGCCGGGCAACGCGCGTACCAACGGCAAGCAACACATCCCTCGTGGGAGTGTCTTGCGACAATCATTGGAGACACGCTTGGCATTCACTCCTGCCGGGAATGACGAACATAGCGCTCGCCATCAACCGGCCGGCGTTGTCGGCGCCATGTTCCAGGCTTTCAGCCATTCCTGTTTTTCAACCTTCAATTCAAAGTCGTCAAACAGGCGTTGCTCCATGTCGTTGAAGTGGCCGGCGCCGTAGAAGATGCCGATGTTTGTGTGGCCGGCTTCAATCTGCTCTTTCAAGACCTCAAGCGCAACCTTGTTTCGCTCCGTGATGATGGTCGAACCTTCCGGCCCTTCAAACAGCGCCATCGACATCTCCATGTTTTCAAACGTCGGCGCGATGGCCTGCTTGAGCTTGGTCTTGTCGCCGGAAATCATCGCCATGATGATCTCAAAGTCATTGGGCATTTCCCGGCCTTCCTCTTGGGCTTTCTGCTGCTGAGCCATCGCCTGGCCCATCGCCTTGAAGAACATCTTGATGAAGCTCTCGCCGCGTTCTTCCATGGACTTGAGGAAGTCATCCCCAGACATATCGGCGTGGACAAAGTTCTCCGCCGTGTAGTCGATGTTGGCGAGTTGATCGCTCAGACCCAAATAGCGGGCGATCACCGCGTACATGCTCTCTTGCCCCTGGCCGGGACGCGCGCCCTTGGGAGCGACAAGCTCATACAGCAAGACGTCGTACGTCTTGAACTTCTCGCTCAACTCTTGGTAATAGGCTTCGTCGCCAATGTGGATGGCCCCCAACAAAGCAACGCGAACTTCCTCGCCCTTGCTGTTCTTGCCAATGTATGTGGTCACGGCCGTATCGAGGCTCGACGGCGTGCCGTTATTGTCGCGGACAAGACGCACAAACTGTGTCTTCTCCTCGGCCTTCTTCTCGTCCTGATCCGTGACCTTCACGGCATCCGTGGCTTGCTGTTGCTGCGCATGCTGCGCCTTCGTTTCCTGAGCAAAGGTCGCGGCCGGCGCTGCAAAGCTCGTCAACAGCAAACCAGCCAACAGGCAAAGCCAAAACGTGCGATTATGGGTCATCAGTAACCTCGGAAATTCGGAATCCGGCGTAGATTGAATTGAAAGTTGAAATCACAAACGGATGGCGGCAAGCTGCCGCTGCTCATCGCGTGCGGCGACAGTTGGCTGCATCTGAATGGACGCAGTTGCCTGCCTTTCCGGCCCACAAAATGGACGTTCAAGTATAGGCCCGTCCATTCGCCGATACAATCAAACCGACCGTCACGACCACGGGCACCACGTTCACGTCGAGGGACACGCTGGCCCATTTTTGCTGCCCCACTAACGGACAATTCGCGCACAGCGATCCGCAATTGCGGCTGGCAAAAGACAATACCTGCCGAAGATTCGCCCGGTTTCAGCAATAAAACCCAGCCGATGCCCGGACCATCCACCAATTCCTGACACGCGGCCCGCCAGGTTCATCGGGCAAGCTGCCCCATGAGCAGGATCAATTCGCTCGGCGAGAGAAGCGATCATCGACACTTATCCGCGCAGGAAGAACACAGCGGATTCACTGCTGGATAAGGCAGCAGTGGCAAGCGAAGTCTGCCAGTGTTTCTTCTGTCGGGCTTGGCCGCCTTGAAGTTTGAGCCAGGCAGTTTGTTCGGTCGCGCTTCGCCGATACAAATTGGGTGCCACTGCTGGCTTGTCCAGCAGTGCTCTTCGTCGGGCTTGGCGTCGACCTCATTCCAACAACTGGTAATCCAACTTGCCGAGCTTCTTTGGTGGCTCGATTTCGATAGACCTTCAACAGCAAGTGGTAGGCTTACAGCCAACCGAGATGGCTATATCGATTCTCCAAGGCTGACGCTCAACCTGGATGGCTACGGGATAAACTGCAAACGTTGAACAGTCCCAAGGAAGAGCACTGCTGGACAAGCCAGCAGTGGCACCCCGGCGTGCCCCACATCGGGTGGCACTGCCAAGCAAAGTCTGCCGGTGTTCTCGTCTGCCGGTGTTTCTTGCGTTCGACCTGAATCACGGCAACTACTTCTCACCACGTTCAATCAATGGGTAGCCCAGTTTGCTCGTCAAACTGGGCAAAGCAAGAGGCAACGCAACCAAGCCCAGCATGCTTCGACCTTTGTTGTGATTCAGCACAAGTCGCCCCAAAGAGGATGCCCCACATCGGGTGGCAAGGACATTGACAGAAGTCCTTAACGGCCCGCGGCAAAATTGCTGACACTGGTCAAGCCGCAAACCTTGCTTCGCGCGGCGGCATTTGAGAGCGGTTCGGCCGGTAACCCCGGCCAAAACGCTCCGCAATCCAGGGTGTAATGCCGGGTGTAACGCGGGTGTAACCCCGGATGGCAATGCCGGGTGTAATCCCGGGTGTAACGGCGGTTTTTGAGTTTTTGGGACCGGCGCCCTCGCGGCAAGGTGATCGCCATGCCGAGATTTTTTGAAAACTCGTGTTGCCCACTGCGCAGCTTCCGTGGGAATTTGCCGTTTCGATCTTTGGCAATTTGG
>CALJLD010000216.1 GCA_937982665.1 uncultured Planctomycetales bacterium | reverse complement strand
GACGAAGAGACGATTGCTATTCTGGGCTCTTTGCTGGACGCGATTGAAGCCGTGGCCGCGCGAAATGACTGAGCGTGACGGCGCGGTCATGACGTTCGTTCCCTGGCAGTCGCAATCATCATCTAGCTTCCCTGTGAATTCTGCCGGCAATTGCTCTGAGGATCCTCGCAACAGGGCGGTTCTTGCTCACACGCCCGGCAATTTCCCTAGCGCGCACATCGCAAAAATCACATAGATTTACGAGTTGTTGTACACGGGCTTGGATGGCGCATTCACGCTAGCGCGTCCACCAACTCGATGACTCGCAAAAAACTTGACCGGCGTGTTTCAAATGTATACGCCTCAAGGCTTGCTGCTGGAGGCTCGTGTGCGCGGTGCCACGGCCGGTTCGGCGGTCGGCTGCGTCGGCACAATTTGTAATCGATCAACGTCAACTTGATTCACCTTGTCGGCAATGCACCATCGATGCAGGAATGGGGGCCACCGTCACTTCATGAATTGGCGCGGCCACGATGCCGCACCAACGGTCGACAGTAGCGAGTCGTGGTGGATTATGACGCTGGAGGCAGACCGCCAATTCGCTTTGCGATCTAGCCATCAACGCAGCGCACAAAGAAAGAGCCTCGCAGCCAGGTTGACTGCGAGGCTCATCTTGTCTGCTTGATTGAGTACGGTAACTATCTGGCGTCCTTTTCAAGCTTCTCCAGCCGTTCGGTCAATTGCTTGATCTGCTTCTCCAACTCTTCGATGCGTTTTGCGCTTTCGGATTGTTGTGTGTAGTCCCAGGTGATGGTCCCCGGCGAGTAGATGTATGGGGAATAGACGCCAGGTTTGATTTGATCCCAAAACTTTTGAGTTGCGTCCTGATTCGGCTCCGCAGGTTCTGGCCGAGTAACGGCGGTGATCTCAAGCTTGATCTTCTTGCCTTTGCGAATGACCTCGACTTCCGCGGTCTCATCTTCGATTTCGCCAATGATGCGATACACGTCCGCGACCTTGCTGATTGTTTGACCACCAAGCGAAAGCAGAATGTCATTGACCTCCAAGCCTGCGGCTTCCGCCGGGGAATCATCAACAATGGAACGCACGACGACGCCCTGATCTTCCGGGATATCCAAGAAGGGGCGAACATCTTTGGACAACGGTCCCGTCTGCATGCCGACCCAATACTTCGAGACATTCTGCTGCTGGGCATTCAGCAAGAAAGAATAGGCGTCGGTATAGTCTTGATAGACAGTCCCCAAAGGATTTGCTTGGTAGTACTTCTGCAAAGCCTGGTTGTATTCTTGATTGGGCTGGGCGTATTTCTGCCAATAAACGTCGAGTGGGTTCTTGTTGAGTGACTGTTCTGCGTTGGAACTTGAGTCATTTTGCGTGTAAACCTGCGCGGCCTGATTCGCCAGAACATCGCGGTAGTTCTGATAGTAACCATCGAGCAGGAACTGGACGGCTTTCCTTTGCGCCGCATCTTGCTGCAGCGGATTATACGCTCGGAGCAGATAATCAAAGCTGGCCGCTTGCAGTGGGTTTTGCGCGGCGTCAGATCCTTGTTGTGCGGCCTGGCCACCAACATAGAGCGGATGGAGCGGCGTATAGACGCCGCCCGAATTGTCTTTGCCTGCTTTGTCTTGAGCGGCGCCATCTGTCGCCGCATCCTGCCCGGAGCTTTGTTGCGCTGGCTTCGCTTTGCTTTCCAAAGGATTGGGCGGAGCGTCCTGAGCGACAAGATTGAATGCTCCTGCCGTCAACGTAGCAAACGCAATCGCAGGTATCAGAAAAAGGCATTTCATATTACGGACTCCTGTTTGGAGAAAAAGTCACATCACAACTTGATTGCAAACGTTGGCCTCGCGCGATGGCCGCGGCTTGCGACGAAATGTTTGCTTGATGGGCGGCAGCGTTTGGGGTGATTGTTTTTCGCGGGGCGGAACATCACTGAAACACGGCATTGCCCACATATTGAATGTCCGGGTCGGAGAGGATCACGTCCGCCGTTCCGCCACCGGGTAACTTCACGGAAACAGGAACAGGGCGAGGATCAACCACATAACCGGCTTGCAGCCATTGGGCGCGAATTTCCGCAGCCCAGGGGTCGGTTAGCAATGGATCTTCCGCGGCAGGGTTGGCAGGAAGCGCGATGGGGCGTGTTATCGCGGGTGCATCCGTCCGAGCTACTGATGGCGTATCCAAGTCTCGCGCGGCTTGAACGCCAGCCTCGTGGCCGTTTGCATGCCCCCAGGCAAAGCCGGCAATCACCAGCGCCACCACGCTCAAAGCCGCGGCGGCCAGTTGCAGTTGGCGCCTCCGCGGCGTGATCGCTCTCTTTGATTGCTGACTGGTCGAAGCGTTTGACTGACGCGGAGCATTCGCTTGCGACGTTGTTCCCTCGCGCAAGCCTGTACGGAACGCCTGATGTTCCACAAACGCCAGCGCGATCTTCCGCCAGGTTGCGGCATCGTCCGATTCAACACCGGCCAGGCACTGATTGCGCTCCGCCAGGCTCAGTTCCCCGTCGATCAGGGATTGCAGGGTCAGTTCTTCGTGAATGTTCAAAGTCATGCGTGTTCCCCAACTTTTCTGGCACCACTATTCACTGGCCGTGGGTGTGTCTGCGTGTTTGTTCTCCAGAACAGCTCGCAGCCGTTTGCGGGCTCGCAGCAAGCGAAACTTCACGGCCTGCCGTGTGAGGCCCAAGTGAGCTGAGATCTGTTCGTAGTTCCAATCTTGTTCGTATTTCAATGCCAAGACTTCGCGATCGCGTTTGGGCAAGAGCCGCAACGCAGCGCGAACCTGACTGATAGATTCTTGCCGCAGCAGCCATGCTTGCGGATTGGCGTCCGAGCTTTCCGCGCTTAACCGCGTGATGCGAGCGACCGCCTCGGCGTAACCGTTCACCAACTTGCGTTGACGTCCTGCGGAGCGCCGTGCCAGCAAGGCTTGCCGCACGGCAATCCGATACAACCAAGGCGCCAGCTTGTCCCGATCGACCAGTTGATGGGAGTTCCGCAGCGCGGCCATCAGTGTCTCTTGGAACACGTCATCCGCTGCCGCCGAGTCATCCATTCTCGCGGCAATAATAGTGCGCAGCCACGACCGATGTTGCTCCAACATCGGAGCCAGCGTCGCCGCAGCTGATTGAGAACCCTTCATGGTTTGAAGAGATAGTTTCCGCGCGGCGGCTAAGGGTAGCAAGTTTCCACGAGATTCTTGCAGGCACTCTGCGAAACGGGCATTTGCCCGCGCAGCTCGTATTCTTGCTCAGGCGCAGGCAATCATGAGAACATCTCTTCGCGCCGCAGTTCTTGCAGACGCGGCAGCCCGCCGCACACCGTTAGATATTCATTGAAATCAGCGACGCCGAAGATGTACTTCTGCAAAAAGGCCTGGAACGCGTCCAAGTCCCGCTCCACTTCCAGCCATTCGCGCAGATGATTTTCGTCGGAGAAATACTCGTAGGGCATATTGCCGGGATAGCTGCCGAAGGGGACCTCGCAGACTGCGTCCACACAAAAGAACGGAATGCTGGTTCGCGTCGGATCCTGTCGGATCTCGTCGTTGGGAATGAGTCGCTCGCATGTGATGATCACCTTCTTGGCCGCGCGCGCAACATCGAGATCGGCAACGGAAGTTCCCCGCAGGCGACAATTGCCGTAGCAGTCCGCTTCATGCACGTGAATCAACGCCACATCCGGCCACAACGCGGGGATGGCCGCCAGACGCTGGCCAGTGAACGGGCACTCAATCACTTTGGCCGCACTATATTCAAACGTATCGGTTCCTAGAATTGAGCGGGCCGGTAAGAAGGGCACGCCCATCGCTCCGGCTCGAAAGCGAACAGCGAGCGTATAGTTGGACCATTCGCAAACGTCGACTTCGCCGGATTGCAACACGCGTCTCGCGTGTGGCGAAAGTCCGCGAGCTTCCAAGCCCACGATGTATGCGGCATCACAGCGAGCAAACGTCTTGCCGCGGCCGGTCATATTGCCGGCACAAAAGATCTGGAAATCGTGCGTTGTCGTATGACCCGCGACACCCAGGTCTTGCTTGCCTTGCCTGAGCAATTCGTGCAGCGCCGCGGTGGCGATGCGATTTGCACCAAAGCCACCTGACGCGATGTAGTCGCCATCGTTCACAAGCGTGCGGACAGCCTCGGCGACGGTTGTGACTTTGTCCGTCATGCCCCGCGGCTTCTGCCGAAAAGCTTCACGAGCTGTGTCAGCGTTGGGGACGGTGAACAGAGGGCCGCTGCCCGAGGGCAGGCTTTGCGTTTCGTTGGCGTGCGACACTGGTATCCTCGACATCCTGGAGTCAAACCACCGCTGCCATGATTGTGCCGCAACTCGTCTCCGGTCACAACAACCGGCGGCATTCTTGCCACGCTGGCGTGGGCGCCAGCCGTCATTCCCGCGCAGGCCGGAATCTCGTCAAGCCAACTTCCTATATGGCTCATTTGCTCTTGAAGATGTGAGTCTCACATTCGTGGTCGCGCCAGCGGGCAATTGAAACCCAACATAGACTGGACTCCCGCCTGCGATGGAAAGACGTTGTCAGAGAGCAAGGGCTCGATCATTGCGTGACTTGACACTTGATCATCAGGCGAACCTTGATCCGTAGTCGTTGTCCAAACTCACGGCGAGTTAGCGCGAGTCCAACTTCGACGTGATGTTTGAGTCCGGCTTCACCGAGGCATCTGGCCGAGAACCGCAAATACCTGCTATACTCGCGCCTCCAACCCGGAGGGGTGGCAGAGTGGTCGATTGCGCTGGTCTTGAAAACCAGTGTCGGGAAACCGACCGCGGGTTCGAATCCCGCCCCCTCCGCTTTTGCCTTCGCAGCACCTCGCACAATCTCGTTTTGTGCAGCTGGCGAGTCGCCACGACTTAAAGCAGCTTTGGGCTGCTTCAGGTTTTGCTTCGCCTAATCATCTGAGGCTAACGCCCAAGCCACGCGGAGCGTCACGGTGTGGCCATCAGCCGTCGCACAGCGGAGACTGTGGGCACGCCTGGGAATGCGGCGATGACTTCATCGTTGCGATTCAGAATAAGCGTTGCCGGCAATGCGGGGGTGCCCAGCATCTGCTTCACAATTGCCTGCACGCTGCGTCGCTTGTCTGCGGATAGCTCAGCCAGGAGATGATACGCAGGCTGATATTCGTCCTGATAGCGAGAGAGCTTTTCGCTGTCATCATTGATGTCGATTGGCGCCGCGTACATCGCCAATTCGTCCGCGGCAAAGCCTTCGCGAAGCTGCTCAAGCTGCGGGAGCTCGCTCTTACAGGAAACGCACCAGGTGGCCATCGTGGTGACCATCCGGAGTTGTGGAGGTGCTTCCGTTGTACTCAGTTCCAGGACAGGGCGCTGGTTTGTTGTGGCGATGCCTGTCGACAAGAGTTCCGCGGCTGCATTGCGCAGATACGGCTCGCTGGCGAACTGCGATGCATCAGGCGAATCGGCCGTGTCTTCGTAGCAAGTAAGCACCGTCCCGGCGGCGACGTTCGTTTGCTTCTGAGTTCTTCCGGAGGGCCAGCGGATCTCGACTTCTTCCGCGTATTCCGCAGTGCCAATACCAATCAGCAACGTGCGGCTGTTCTGTGCGGCGAAGCCTTCACCGGCGCGGCTTTCACGCAAGTAGGTCTTGCCACCAGCGCGAACGTAGACCTTTCCGCCGTACCCGTCACGCGGCGCGAACCCCTGGGAGGTGCCTGGTTTCGCCCCGCCTACAAGTCGAACAGCGATGCTGCGGTTGTTTGCGTCCGCATCATCTGCATCGCCAAGACCGTTGCGAAAGATACGAAACGCCGGCGCGTTGGCATTCACGAACGCCACGTCAAGCCAGCCGTCTCGATCAAAATCGAGCAGAACGGAAGAGCGTGTGTCTCCAGGGCAATCCATCCCGGAGAGTTGCGAGACATCATCAAAACTTTTGCCAGTGCGGTTCATGAACAGGCGATTGCGTTCATGTCCGGAGAAGGAATCATCTTCTTGCCGATCACTTGTGGCCGCAGCCGATTCGTGTTCGCCGACAAAGGCAACGTTGTTTGCGGCCTGAAACTTGTCCAGGAAAGAAGAAGCGAGATTTGAATCTGTGCACACGACCGTGCGCCAAAACTCACTTCACAAGTCGATATCGCTGGCGATAGCCCGAGGCGCGGTGTAGTAACCGCTGCCGACATAGAGATCAAGCCAGCCATCATTGTTGAGATCCCCAAACTGACCGCCGTACGACCAGCCAGCCTTGGCAACTTGCATCTTTGGGGCTTCCAGGCCTGAGACGAGCTCGTATCTTTCGCCATGCACTTTGCGGAAAAGCAGGTTGCCTTCGGCCGAGCGGACAAAGCGCGGATCAATCCCCTCAACCTGTGCCGTGATTCGTCGGCCTGCTTTCGAGAACATGTTTGAGACGTAGAGATCCTGTTTACCGTCGAGGTCGAAATCGCCGAAGGTGGCCCCCATGCCGAAGCCCATCATCGCTTCACCGCCGGCTTTCCGCGTGATCTCCGTAAAGCCGTCAGGTCCGTCATTGCGGAAGAAACTGTCCGGGGCGTAATCGTTTGCCACGTACAAGTCCGGATCGTTGTCGTCATCAAAGTCCGCCCAAGTCGCTTGCAGTGAGGTTCGCCAGACCTCGACCTGCTCGTTTTCGGGAGCTTCCGCGAAACGGCCGTTGCCCAAATTCTTCAGCAGCAAGTTAGGAGGGCCGGCAAGGTTGAGGTACCTCGCGGAGAAGTCCGCGGTTTGCGTCTTCTTCCAGAGTTTCTCAACAACCGGTCGCGGAAAGAACTCCGCGGCATCATCCGCGGTTCGCAATTCCCCATGCGGGATGGCATACGTACACAAGTAGACGTCCAGCAGCCCATCGCCGTCATAGTCCGCAGCGGAAAGGGACGACACAAAGTACGGGAACTGCAGCGTTGCGTGATTGACAAACGTTCCGTCGTCGTTCGAAAGATAGATGCTTCGCTCGAGCACACGGCCGAGGAAAGCGTCTTGATCGCCGTCGTTGTCGAAGTCGGCAAAGATAGCACATGCGGTTGTGCCCTCGATGTCGAGCCCCACCTCGGCGGCCATTTCGCGGAAGGTGCCGTCTTGTTGATTGTGAAAGAGGAGATTCTTGTCCCAGCGCCGCGTGACATACAGATCGTCCCAGCCGTCGTTATCAATGTCGACAACCGACAAGCCGGGATGATTGTTATCCGCTTGAGGACGAAAGTATTTGGCGTATTGCGGCGGCAACCGCCGGGCAGTTCCCGTGCGAAACTGATCGATAATGTGCTGCTCGTGCGAACTCTTCCTGGCGTCCGCGCGAACTTCGGCATCGGGAAGCGCCAGATCGAGCACATCTTGAAACATCAAGGTCTCTCGGTCTTCGATCTCAGCTTCCGCACCATGCCAGGCCGCGATTTGCCAAAGCGGCTCTTCTACGTCTTGGGCAGCTGTCTCATGCCAGGTCACTTCGAGACTGCCATGTATTGATCGCCAGGCACCGGCGGTTGTTCGTGCCAGCCCATCGAAGCCCATCTTGCTTTCAAAGACGCCCGGCTCGGTGACGCTTCCGCGCTCGATGTAGAACTTGGCCTCGGTGAAATAGTCGACGGTCTCAAAGAGTTCATGAAACAGGTCGAGCTTGGCACGAGTCAGCGTTTCAGTTTGCGAGGATTCGCTCGCGGCCGGCAGACGCACCTGCCGCACTGAAACGTTCTCCGCAAACAACTGCTCGCTTTGACTGGAGGGGAGAGTAAGGTTAAGAACGCTTTCGTTAAGCAACTTCAGCTTGGGAGTGAGCGTGAGAATCAGTTCCTCTGACTCAGTAACGTTCCTGACGACCTCGTCCTCCCGCGCGGATTCTGCTTGCTGCGAAACGAAGTGATACGTCGCGAAAGCGCCCCCTGCGAGAACTGCCAGCACGACGTAGAATTGCGCCCTTCTGTAGAGGGGTTTAACACCCCCCGAATTGAGGTGATCTGCCATTCTTTCGACTCGGGTTTTGCCCTGGGACCGGTGAGCGAATTTCGTGGCATCAATTGTAAAGTGAAAACTAAATATTTCTAATAAAATACGTTTGGCGCATCTTTGCGTAGATTTGTGCCTCTTACTGCATTTCCTGGGCGAATCCCCTGGAAACTGCACAATCACGATGACTCTAGTGTGATATTGGCTACAAATCAGGCTGCAAGCAGGTGATGAATCACCCCTCTATGGTGTTATTTGATTTGCGGAAAAACTGAGTTGAGCTCGAACATCAGGTCAGTTTGCGGGTCCCAATCGCGCGGCGGGCGAGCTTCGCGCCGTATGTCTGCGAACTTCGCTCGCGGCCCATTCGCCGATGAGGCCCGTCGCTGGCGCGAACCCACAATCTGTGCGCCTGTTAAGATGGCAAGGATGTCACGAAATCGATTCTGGGCTCATGCTTGGAGACCACCCCAAGGACGACTTGCCGCGAGAGGACGCCTCGGCAAAAGAGGAACCGCGCACGCTGCGTTGGTTTCGTTTCCGCTTGCGCTCGCTGGTGATCTTTGTCACGGTGATCGCGGTCTGCTTTGGCGTTTACCAAGCGATGGTCGCGCCCTATCTCGAACAAGCAAGAATTCGCAGGGTGATTCTCGACGCCGGCTTCACGTGCGAAACCGAGCCGGCTCCGTGGTTGCTCAGTGTCTTTGCCGGCAGGGACAACGCCTGCATTGTCACGAAGGTTGATCTGCGGTGCGCGCGGCGTCCGAATGGGTATCAACTCATTCGCCCTGGCGATCTCGTTCCGTATAACCACATCTTTGAGGAGAAGTTTGGGCAGGGAATGCCACTCTTAAACAGGACGGATGAACTCTATGTCGATGAAGAGTTGCTTCGCAAAGTGGGGCGTTTGACTGATCTGGAAGCTCTGAACGTTGACGCGCAAAACGTCACTGATGACATCCTTGCGTCTTGGCATCGGCTGACAAAGCTGAAGCGCCTAGTGTTAGCAGAGACACTGGTGCAGGACCCAGCCCGTTGGCCGGACTTTCCGCTGCAGACTCTTGACGTCTCGGCGACGATGCTTCGCGACGCGCAGATTTCGGCGTTGTCGAAGTACGATTCGCTGGAAGAACTCAACCTGTCGATGACGCCTATTACGGACGATGGCGTAAAGGAGCTGCAGCGAATGCCCAATTTGCGACAGCTCTGGCTTATGGAAACGGCCGTCACCGTTGACAGTTGTGAGACGTTGAACGTCTTCCCCCGTTTAGATTTGCTGGAGGTTGGAGATCTGCACGCGGATTTGGCGATGGAAGGCGCCTTTAACAAACTGCATTCGCCGATCACAGTCACAGGAGGGCGGACAACAGGCGATGGCGTGCAGTGCGCGCGAAATGAAGAAGGGCTCGCGGCAGCGCGTGCTGATCTTATCAAGGCCGCGGAAGAGTTTGTCCCGCCACGGGACATTCCTCTCTTGTTTTGGGTGGATTTCGATCCGGAGTTGTGGCTCCAAGTCGACCCGCTGCAGGTGAATTGCCTGGACGCGATTGCCGGCTATGAAAACGTTACAAATTTGGTCTTCCAATCTTCTGTTCCGCAAATTCAGGCGGCTCGGTTGCCTGAGTTTCCCAACTTGTCCACGGTGAGTTTCAATAAAGCGCCTCTCTCCGACCGGTGTCTGGAGTATGTCGCGGATTGCCCCTCGTTGGAGGCACTCGATCTTCACAACACTTCGGTGAAAGACGCCGACATTCAATGGCTGGCGAATTGCCCGTCGCTACATTTGCTAGATATTTCCGGAACACAAGTGACAGACACCGGGTTGAGGCATGTGGCCCAGATCAATTGTCTGGAAGTTCTGCATCTTCACGGGAGCGAGATCACCGAAGCCGGCTTTGCAGCGTTAGCTGGGCATCCACGCCTTTAGCGCTTGTTTCTTTCTCCACAGATGATAGGCAACGGCTCGGGGTTGCAGCATTTGCTGAAAATCCCAAACCTCACGGCTGTTTACTTCCTGCCGACAGGATGGGATACACGCTCGACATTCCACTTCAACAAATTCAGCCGATTGCCGGCAGCACCGCTCCCTGCGGAGAGCATTCCTCACTTTGTAGCGCTTGCGAATGCAAATTACGGCCGGGTTGTCGAGAAGCATCGCCAAGAGCGGGCAAACTCAATCTGGGAGATGATCTTCGGATCGAAGACCCCTGACACATCCCCCGATAAGGTCCTGGCGGATTCTCTTTGGGGTTTTCAATTCACGCCGGGATCAGGAAAGGAAATCCCGCCTAGCGCATTGCCGCTCATCCGCGGCGGCCACGAATACTACTTCGGCTTTGATTCGCCAGCGCTACGCGATGCGGCATTGGGGAATTGATACGCCGTGCGGCCCGCGCAAGGCGAAATGAAGCCACACGTGGTCGGAGAGCAGCGCCGGCCTTGGATGACAATCCACTATGTCGCGCTGAGTCTTGCCTCTTGCTGTGCCCAGTTTGGCGAGCAAACTGGGCTACCCGCCAGCGCTGCGGGATGCGGCATTGGGGAGTTGAAACGTAGCGAGGCCCGCGTAAGGCGAAATGAACCCACGCATGTGTGGTGCGCAAGCGCCGGCCTTGGATGACAATCCACTATGTCGCGCTAAGCCTTGCCTCTTGCTGTGCCCAGTTTGGCGAGCAAACTGGGCTACCCGACTGGTGTCAGCGCTGCCTTATACAGCAATGCCTTGTATCGCACGAAGTCGTACATGTTGGGCAAAGCGGTGCCGTGGAAACGAAGCCAAGCTTCACAGGTAACATTGGTAGCGCGGCGCAAGAAAATGCCCACAACACTATGGCTGTTTGTCCAGCCTGGTTGCGCAGTAGATGTTGAACTCGGATCCTTCCCCGCGGGAGAAATAGATCTTGTCGCCCGATAACTTTGGGTAACTTTCGTGAAGCGCTGTGTTCAACGAAGTTATGCGAACTGGAGCGCAAAACGGCTCGGAAGAGTGATTCCGCCGGCAATACCAAATCTCGCCATCCGAATTGAATTCTCCGTTTCGACGCGCGGTGAAATAGAACTCCAATTCGTCGCTCGATAGACTCCCGCCGCCGATATATGTGTGGGGGACATTTCGGAAAACTGCATCTGACGGCTTACCAAATGGCTCGCTGATCGACGGTCGGGCAGCTACGTACCAGCGTCTGGAGAGAGGGAATTTCTCGGTCTTGCTGTAATAGCGAATTAGAAGGAAATAGAGCCGCAAACCATCGTGGCTCATCCACATGGGATAGTGAAACAGACGCCCGCCATCAGGCCCCATGCTGACTTCCTCCAGGAATTCGCCCGCAGGAAATACGCTCGTTGCATCGTGCCTCGCTGTACGAAAGAAGGACCGTTGCCCATCTCCGCTCCATGAGCTGAGATAAAAGAGCTCCGAAAAATCTGGTGACATAACCCCGCTGTTGGCACTGTAGCCGGAATCATTGACTTGGGCAAAGAGCCGAGCATCCGGCTCCGTGAATTTGCTGCTCTCTTCGTCGAGCGATGCCAAGTAGAGCCTGACTTGGTGGAGATTCTCGCGATCCGATTGGATGATTAGTTGTTTGCCGTCTGGCGAAATCCAATTAACAATATCGAGCCCTGCGGCGCTCAATTCTTCAACAAGCGTTGCCTCACCATAAACGGGAGGTTTGATTGCCTCCTGCGAGTCCCGGCCGCTTGTTGCCCGCTTGGTTATGTAAATGTCCCGACCGGTGGCGTCTCCACTACTGAAGTAGAGCGTATCGCCCAAGAGCTTCGGGGAATTCTCATCCTTTTCGGAGTTGATTGGTTCGACATTGATTGGATTGTCAAACGGATCGTCCGTCGACTTGCGGCTGGCGTACCAAATGTCGGATCCGCCTTGTCCGCCAGGCCGCTCCGAGGAGAAGAACAATTCCAGTTCATCCGCGGACAGGCTAGCCCCGGTGATGCCTGCGTCGTTGAGTTTTGCGAACGGGTCAGTGGACGGTTGACCGAATTCGGCGTCAACAGACTCGCGTTCAATGACGTATAACCGCCGCGCGCCGCGATCGATCTGCGTCTCACGTGGGCTTCGATTCTCAAACAAGTAGTAAAGGCGCAAACCGTCTTCGCTGATCCACTGTGGCAAGTGATAACAACTGGCCCCTTTGGGCGCCAAGCTGGCCGATTCAACATAGCTACCCTCCGGAAACGCGCCATCGTCGCCACTTCGAACTGATCGAAAGAATGTGGTGCGCCCTCCCGTGTCATTGTCATTTGTGTGATAGAAGATCTCGTTTGCGCCATTCATCACTGCGGTGCGGACGTCGAAAGCGCTTCCCTTCAAGCCGGCGAGCGACTGGCCGTCCGGTCGCTCAAACAAAGCCTCGGTCGTTGGGCGCGAAGTCGCGTAGAGAGCCCGCGTAATGCCGTTCTCGCGGCTGCTTTCGATTATCGCATACAATCCATCCGGCGATATGTAGGTCATCTCGTCAACGCTGGAGCTGCACAACTCGCTCACCCGCAACGGGGGCGAGAAATTGATCTCGTCAGGAATCGATGCGCTGAACCAACCGAGGAAGTACGCGACACAAATCAAGGCTGCCGCAGCAACGCCACCGGCGATGTTCAAGGGCTGCCACGTTAATCTGCCGAGGGGACGGGGGGATTGCGCACCTTGTGTCGCCCCCAGTTCAACCGGAACTTCAGGATCGTGTTGGATTAGTTGGCCAAGTTCCGCCGACTCGCAGTAGGGGTAAAGCGCCTTGGCCAGGTCCGCGGCGGAAGCAAATCGCTTGGTGGGATCGGCAGCCAAACTCTGGCGAAGTGCGGCGACAAGTCCCTTGGGCAAGTTGAGCTTGCGGAGGGCCTTGGCGGTTTGCCCATCATCGTGCAGGAATGCCATGCCGTTCCGAGCGGTCACATGATCCTGTTGATCCAAGAGTCGAAGGAGCGTCATGCCCAAGGAAAAAATATCCGCCCGATGATCGATCGCTCGCGCATCTTGAAACTGCTCCGGGGCCATGTATTGAAGCGTTCCCACAGCATGACCGGTCTGGGTAATGTCCTCGGCAGTTTGGGTCCCACCTGAGAGCACGGCCAGCCCCAAGTCCAGCACCTTGACGGTAGGCACCTGGCGTCCGCCCGACGGAGCGCTGAGGAAAAGATTGGACGGCTTGATATCCCGGTGAATCAGTTTCTTGGTATGAGCTTGATGAATTCCCAGCGCCGCCTGACGAACAATCTCGCAGGCGTTGGCAACCGTCATGCCGCGTGATTTTCGCAACCGCGAGACATCCTTGCCTTCCAGCAGTTCCATGACAAGGTAGTGCACACCGTCCTCATCCCCGGCATCAAGCACGTGCACGATATTGGGGTGTTGCAGCCGACCACTGGCGATAATCTCCCGCTGGAAGCGGTTTGTGGCGTGAGAATTCCCAAGTCGGTTGATATGAACGAGCTTGACGGCGACATCCCGCTGGAGCGCCAAATGTGTGGCCAGATAAACAACGCCCATTCCGCCCTGGCCGATCATCTCTTTCAGTTCGTAATTGCCAATCGTTCGCGGCAGCTCTTCGCTTTGAATTGAGTGCTGGAATCTGTGATCACAGATTGCGTCCACCATCAGCATGCAAGGAAGATCCGAGGCCGCAATTGCCAACTCGCCCGATTGACTTGCGGAAGCATCCGTCAACTTGCCACGCAAGTTCGCTTCAAGCTTGTGGATGACGACTTCACATTCCCGGCAAACGTCCAGGTGCTCATGAACGCTGTCCGCCTCGCGCTCGTCCAGCAATTGCTGCGCGTATTTTTCAAGCGTGAATTGGGACGGATGATTCATGCGGTTCAATCGAAGAGATCGCCAAATTCGTCGCGAAGCCTTTTCAAAACGCGATACTTAGCCTGACGGATGGCCTTGGTTGACATGTCGAGGTCTTGCGCGATCTGTTGAACAGGCTCATCATCAATCGCGGCGCGCCAGAACGCCTGCCACGTTTGGGGAAGGAAATCCGTCTTGATCAGGTTCAAGGCGGCGGAGAACAGATAATCCAACTCCGAGGAATTGGACTTGCCATCGCCTGTGGATTCGTCGTCTTCGCCTTCGTCAAATCGGACTTTTGAAATCCACGAGTCACTTCCGCCATAGCCAACTTCGCGGCGGCGTGCCTGTCGCAGAAAATCGCCGATCTTGTTCCGCGTGATCGTTCGTAACCAGGCGCGAAATCCTGAGCCGGAACCGGTTGGATCGAAATCTGAAATCTTGGTCGCCGCGGTGCGAAAGACTTCTTGGCCAATATCGGCCGCGTCGTTCTCGCTGATTCCGGTCTTGCGCACCCAATGATATACCAGCGGTCCGTAGAGCCGGACCAGGCGGTTCCACGCATGTTGGTCTTCTTGTTGTGCTCGGCAGATCAAACCAGTTGACGTGGATTGACCTTCGGGCGAATACACCATCTGTGACTCTTAGACAAACCCTGGATATTGCGAATCGCCAGACGCGGTTGGATCGAACTTTACCAATCAATCATTCTGTGCTGAAGTGTCTGACGATGCAACTCGACGAAGGGCCAAGCAAGTGGTGCAAGAGATCAGCGCGCAGCGAAGCCACAACAGCAATGCGTTCAGCAGCGCATTCCTCAGTGTTCTGCGAATTGCAAGAAACGCAAACTACGGGCAGTCCGGACTTTCAGCCGGCTGCGCGTCGGCATAGTCATCAATCACCGGATCGCTGGAACCTTCATTGACTGTGATCCGACGATTGACCGGCAGGTTTGTCAGGTTGGTGACTTCGCCAGATGGCCAGCGGATCTCCATGCTGTCAATCCGGTCGACTTGGCCCAAACCGATGACTAACTCTGTCGCCTGCATGCCCATGTACCCGTTTTGCGGGAACATGTCGCGATAGATTTTGCGGCCGCCAGCCTCGATGACGACGCGAGCGCCAATCCCCAGGGCATTGCTCTTGGTCCCCTCCAGGTCCAGGGTGATCCAATCGTTGTCATCGCTGAATCGATTGAGGAAGAGCCGCAGCGGTCCGCCGCCGATCGAACTGACTAGCAGGTCCGGCTTGCCGTCACGATTGAAATCGCCCGTCATGATGCCGCGAGAATCAGAATCAATCGCGGCTGCGGAGAGCGTTGAGACTTCGACAAATGATGTGCCATCATGGTTGAGGTACATCCGATTCTTTTCGTAGGCGGAGAGGTTCTCTCCGATTTGCGGCATTGAGAACGGGTTCTCGACCCAAAACTCGCCTTCTTCTTCGGCGACGGAGCCGATGGCTGGAATTCTTGCGTTGCGATTCATTGGCTGTGTCACGACAGCCCTCCACAAGCACGTTCATCCATCGGGCCGGGCTCTCGTGAAACTCACGAAGCCGGCGTTGGCATAGATGTCCAGCAATCCGTCACCATCAAAGTCCGTAAAGTTGGTGGCAAACCCCCAGCCCACGGCATTGATACCCATCTCGACGCTTTGTTCGGAGAACTTTGTTTCTCCGGGCTTGCGAATGAAGAATTGGTTGCCGGCGCAGGCACCTTCCAACTGGCGATAAACGCCTTCTGGGTAATCCTCGGGCGAAACATGTGCGATGATCCGTCGGCCCATCTTGGAATACATGTCGCCCACGTAGAGCTCAACGGTCCCATCATTGTTGATGTCGCCCGAGGCCACGCCCATGCTGGTGGCAAATCCGCCTGTTTGGGTTTCTTCTGTGATGTCCTCAAACGTGCCGTCGCCCTTGTTGCGCAGCAGAACGTTGTTGCCAAAGTCATTGACAATATACAGGTCCGGATCGAGATCATCGTCCAGGTGGAACCAAGAAGCTGCAAAGCTGCTGCCCTTGCCGCCTCCGGCGTTCGCGTTGTCGATCAGCTTGAAATGTCCATTGCCATCATTGAGCCAAAGATGGTTTTCCGCGCCAAACTTGTTGTCGCCAATCCAGGGCATTGGCACATTGGCAAGTTCCCGCATTTCCAAGTTGGTTGGCGGGGACTGGTAGAGGATGTAGAGGTCAGGAAACCCGTCTAGGTTGTAGTCCGCAACGGTGATCCCCATTGGCTCGCGCTGCACTTTGAGCCCGCTCTCGGCAGTGACGTCCGTGAAGCGTTCCCCTTGCTCGTTGCGATAGAGGGACTCGCCAAAGATCAAGTCCGGATAGCCATCGTTGTTGTAGTCAATCCAAGCTGCTGAAAACTGGACGTTGTCAATCGTGGCGTCCCATTCGCGGATGCCCATTTGTTGTGTCACGTTTTCAAATCGCTCACCCCCAACGTTGCGGAGCAAGACCGGAACGCCTTTTTCTCGGCTGGAAACCATCGAAGCAACGGCGATATCTAGATAGCCGTCACGGTCAAAATCCTCAACCGCAGCGCAAATCTTTTGTTGCAAGTTATTCTCGACGGGGATCTCCCAGTTGTCCTCAAGCAATCTGGAGTCCAACTTCAAGCCGTATTGCTCTGTCACTTCTTCCATCAACGGGTGCGTCGCCGTTGAGTTCTTGAAGTAGATCGTGTCCCAGGAAATCACAACCGGATCAGTCTCAAGCTGGTCCCGCGCTGTGTACTCAAGCACAACATCATGTTCGGACTCGTGGGCAATTCTTCCGCCTTCGGCGGTTGTGCCGTAGAACATGTGCAGGAAGCGGATACTCCAGCGGCCAGTGTCTTCGCTGATCTGCTCGATGGGGTGGATCTCCAGCACGCGCTGGCTGGCGGATTGCACTTCGGCAAACGGTTCCAGCTGAGCGAACAGCCAATCAATCAATCCGTTGGCATCCGTCTCTCGCTGCGAAGCCTTACCGCGGTCATAGCGGGTCTCGCTCACGGTGCTGACGGTGCGGACAAGCGGCGCTTCTTCGTTGACCAATTTCGCCGCAAATTCATCGCGAAAACAACTCGCCAGCAGATCCCGGTTGTTGTCTCGCAGCGCCTTAACAAAGCGTCTCTTGCCAAACCGCGTCTCAATCTGGAAAGTCGCGGATTCCGCGTCCCAAATCAAAACCTGCTTCTCGTAGTCGAGCACAATCTGAGGGTCATACAGCCACCAGACGGCAAAACCGACACCAACGCCGATAACCGCAAGCAGGAGGAAAGCGATGCCCAATCGAGCCATGAGTTGTTCCGAGGGGGGAGAATCGGCAAATTCTGGAGAACGGGAGCGGCGACTTGGAGTATAGCAGATTTCCGGCGCGTGTCTGGGGACAACCGACGGCTTGTGAACGAATTGACCGACGCGCAAGGTGTTGCCTGGGTGGCATTTGCAAGCAAGCCGATGCTGGCGAGATATCATCGCGCACCGGCACCATTTGGGTTACGCATCGCAGGATGCGATTGTTCGCAGCTGGTCGCCGGGGCAATTCAATCTGAGGGCCGCGCAACTGTGGCGAGCTCCGGCGGACATGATTAAGTTGTTGTACATACACAGCCCGAGAGTCGGTCTCAGAACTTTGCCATTCTTGCGCCCAATTTGGAGTTCCCATGCCACGGCCATCGCAATCTCATGTTGCCTCGCCGCTGAAGTCCCGCGTTGCTATCGGTGTTGCCTTAGGCAGTTGCGCCATAGTTCTGAGTCTGTTGGCGATGGGTACACAGGCGTTGGCGATCAACGGGCAACAACAAGCTCAATCGGATACGCGACAAGCTAACCAACAGGACAATCGACCAGCTGGCGCACAGCGTCAACGTGGTCGCCGCGGACAACAACGCACGGATCGCTCAACGCGACTGGGTGCCGGCTATGATCGTCCAGGCGATTTCCCACACCAAAGTCGCTCCATGGTGTTGGCCAAGAACGGGATTGTTGCCTCCAGCCATCCGCTCGCCTCGCAGGCGGGGCTGGATATGCTCAAACAAGGTGGCAACGCGATTGATGCGGCGATCGCCGCCAACGCCATGCAAGGAGTTGTCGAACCGAATAGCTGCGGAATCGGCGGAGACCTGTTCTGCATCTATTGGGATGCTAAAACGCAAAAGCTTTATGGACTCAACGCCAGCGGTCGCAGTCCTTATGACTTAAGCCGCGAGACCTTCGCGGAAAAGGACATGCAGGAGATCCCGCTCTTTGGGCCACTCTCCTGGTCCGTGCCTGGTTGTGTCTCCGGTTGGGATACGCTTCGCGAGCGTTTCGGCACAATGAGCCTGGAGGAGATCCTGGCTTCGTCGATTGCGACCGCCGATGAAGGATTTCCCGTGACCGAAGTCATCGCCTCGCAGTGGGCTGAGCGCGGAGAAACACTTGCCGAACATGCCGACTCGGCTGCGACGTTCTTGATTGATGGCCGACCACCGCAAGTTGGCGAAGTCTTCCGCAATCCCAACCTGGCCGAAACCTATCGCCGCATTGCCCAAGGCGGCGCGGCCGAATTCTACCAAGGCAGCATCGCGGATGAGATCGTCGCTTTCAGTCAGGCCAACGGCGGTTACTTCTCGAAGCGCGATTTTGCCGAACACACGTCCGATTGGGTCGAACCGGTTTCGACAAACTATCGTGGCTACGACTTGTGGGAATTGCCACCCAACGGGCAAGGCATCGCCGCGCTGCAGATCCTCAACATCCTGGAAGGCTTTGATCTCGCCGCGATGGGCCGCAACACAACGGAATTCTGGCACACTTACACGGAAGCCAAGAAACTGGCGTATGCGGATCGCGCGAAATTCTACTCGGACCCGGACTTCAATGACTTGCCGATCACAGAGTTGATCTCCAAGGAATATGCCACGACTCGTCGCGCAATGATCAACCCGGATCAGGCATTGGTTGATGTGCCAGCCGGCGACCCCAAGATCCAGGACGGCGATACGATCTACATCACCGTTGTCGACAAAGATCGCAACTGCTGCTCATTGATTCAAAGTAACTTCTGGGGATTTGGCTCGCAGATGGTTCCCGGCCGGCTGGGCTTTGCCTTGCAGAACCGAGGCAACCTGTTCTCTTTGGATGATGATCATCTCAATCGACTGGAACCGCATAAGCGACCGTTCCACACCATCATCCCCGCCATGCTGACCAAAGACGGTCAGCCCATGTTCTGTTTCGGCGTGATGGGTGGAGACATGCAGCCGCAAGGCCATTCCCAAGTCTTGATCAACATCATTGACTTCGGGCTAAACGTGCAGCAAGCCGGCGACGCCGCACGAATTCGCCACAAAGGAAGCGCACAGCCCACAGGAGCCGCGGAACAGCCCGGCGGCGGAGTACTAACCGTCGAGCGTGGCGTCCCGATTGCCGTTCGCCGGGCTTTGCGCGAGAAAGGCCACCGCGTCGAAGTCGGCCAAGGCGGCTTTGGCGGCTACCAAGGCATCTGGATCGATTGGGAACACGGCGTACTTCAGGGTGCGACGGAAGCCCGCAAGGATGGCTGCGCCGTGGGTTATTGATTGCCGGTAGTTGATTTGCCGCACAAGCAGATTTGCTGCCTTCAGATTGCTTCAGATTGCGCGTTGAGAGCCTCGGAAAATTATTTCCGAGAAAATGCCAAGAAACCCAATCTTGGCCTTGGGCACTGCGCACATTTCGTGCGAACGTGAATCCCGACAACGCGAAATCCCACATCGTTGCTGTTGGTGCCCGAAAACAAGTTGCTGCCGTTGCAACAATTTTGTTCCGAGCGCACCCAACACTGCGTGAGCGGTCGAGGTCCGCGCCAACAACTACAAAAAAAGATGTTTAACTCCGGAAACAAAATGGAACATCGCGCGAGCGCCGCCGGCGCGCCGGTCCTTCGTGAAGACGTAACACTGAGATCTTTTTCGCCGGGAACATTTCCCACCGCGTCGGGAACAATTTCCCATGCACACGAAAATATTCCAAGCGCGAGTGAAAAGTTTCCGGACGCATCCGAAAAGGTTTCAACGCAAGCAAAATCGTTTTGCACGACAATGATCTCGCTACGAAACAAGCGTTTTCACACATTGCCCGCGGCCGTAACTATCGCCTTGCTATTACTTTTCGCCCGCCGGCAAAACCTTGAAGTTCAACCGGAACTCAGCACACGACAATAGGAACCCTGATCATCAACGCGACTGCACAATTCGAGCAGCACATCTTTGAGTTGTGCCGTGATGGAATTGGGCAACTCGCACAAGACATCGCGCAACAATGCTATGCACTATCGATGCATGTGCACGCCGACGAGGACCCGCGGCGCTATGACGTCGACCTCAGTTACAACACGGAGGAGCATTACCAGCGCTCAAGACAAGAAGCCTCGCACGCGGAAGAGGCTCGATGGAATTACGCGTTCTGGCTGCAGTCGGGCATCGCCTCGCTCGATCAATTGGATGCCGTCGGGCGGGAACTCCAAACCGCCTGGCTTAACGAACGCGGCTTGAACTACACGGATGCGGAAGAAGAATCTAACTTCGACTATTGCATGAAACTTGCCGACCGCATCTGGGATGAATTCCTTGAAGTGTGCTCATCCGTTGGGCTTCGGCTGCACACATCCGGTATCATCACGCAGAAGTTTGGCCGCCCGATTCCCATCATCATTCATGATCTGGAATACTACGATAAGCTGACCAAATTCACACTCGCCGCGAATCCGCCAGGCGTTGTCGATGAGTTCGCGCGTTGGGTCGATACGCTCGGTTAACCAGGAAACTTGATATGAAATCTTTCAAAACCGCCGACGACTACTTCAACAGTCAGGACCAATGGCAGGACGAGCTGGGCGAGTTGCGGGCCATTCTGCAATCCACCGAACTGGAAGAGTGCGTCAAGTGGGGCGCGCCCTGCTATACGCTCGATGGCAAGAACGTCATCGGCATCGCCGGATTCAAGTCGTATTTCGGGCTGTGGTTTCACAACGGCGCGCTGTTGGAAGACCCTGACGGCGTGTTGATCAACGCCCAGGAAGGCAAGACCAAAGCCCTGCGGCAATGGCGATTTCAATCCAAAAAGGACATCAAGAAGCGGCTGCTAAAGTCCTATATCAAGGAAGCCATCGAACTGCAGCGGCAGGGCAAGGAAATCAAACCAACGCGCAACGCCGCGGTTGAAGTGCCGCCGCAACTTAAGACGGCCTTAAACAAACATCGCGGCGCGAAGAAGGCGTTTTCCGCGCTGACCCCAGGCTGTCAGCGGGAGTACGCCAATTACATTGCGGAAGCCAAGCGCGAGGAAACCAAAGGCAAACGCGTGGAGAAGATCCTGCCAATGATTCTGGATGGCAAAGGGCTGAACGATAAATATCGCAACTGTTAACGCATGGAGTGTTGCCGGGGCTTAAGCGATGGTTATTGCAAGAAAGCAACGCTTCCGTCATTCCCGCGCAGTGGGAATCCAGCGCGTATCGTTATGCTCTGGATTCCCGCCTGTGCGGGAATGACCAAAAGACGAACCGTCGCGCAATGTTCAATGAACCATCACAGGCTATTCGCCCTCACCATGTCTTGGCTCCCAAAGCACGTTCACAATCACCCAACGCCCACCAACATTCGCCACTTGCAGATAGTCCGTCCATTGCAGCATCTCCAACTTCACGCTGGCGATGTTGCCGTCCACGTCCAACAAGCTGATCTCGGCTTTGCGTTGATCTTCCGGCGTGTTCTTTCCGTAGCCGCCAGCGACAATTTCGACGAGTCGCCCAGCGGTCATCTCATCAAAGTCGCTTTCGCCGCCGTCTGTTTGAATCGTTCGCTTGACCAGGTCCGGGTGCAAAGCTTGCTTCATGCGTTCCGGATCGCCGGTGTACCAGCTCATCGCGTAATCGAGCGCGGCTTTCCTGACCGCCTTTTCGTCGTCGCTCAGTTCCTGCACAGCTTGCGACTCAGCAGCCGTGCCGTCTTGCTGGCCCACGGCGACGGACCAATCCAGCGAAGCCACGGCAAAGATCGCCATCATGGTTGTAAATGCAATCGTCAGGCAGATGCGTTTCATGTGTTGACTCCATGGGAAAACGGGTTTCTTGGATTTGGTGCACTGTAATCCTTTGTTGCCGCCAGCAATGTCTTCTTTCTTACGCAGAGCGAAAGGGCGTTAACAATTCAAATGCAAGTTTCCGGTTGGTAACCTGTCAGCAGACATACCGCTTCGGATGAGTTTCCCGTCGCTTTCGACCCCACTGACTCCTCAACAAGATTGACTTCGTCATGAAATCCATAACGCCAAGGTGTATCACCAGACGCAGAATGCTTGCAAACTCCGTCCGCCTGGCTGGCGGGATCGCGCTAACCGGCGGCTTGCATGGTGTTGGAGCTTCGTGCGGTACCCCGAGAAACTTCGCACCGCAGGACGCGCTCGATTGCGAGATCGAGATAACCGTCCCGGCGAAGTATTACGAGGATGGCAAGTCCTGGGTGCATGCCCGCGCTGGGATCATCCCTGGAGCCGGCGAGAACGGCCAGCCGGCGGTTGTGATGACATTGAATGTTTTTGCGGCTGAAGGGAGCGATGTCTTTCCGGAAGTCATCACCATGCGGACCAATGACTTGGGCAAGACCTGGAGCGAACCGCGCGCGGCTCGTGCGCTCGCACCGCGAATTGAAACCATCCAAGGCAAGCCGCTCACGCCGGTTTCGGCCAGCGACTTCTTCCCCAAGTTTCACCATGCCGCCGGAAAGCTGCTCAACATCGGGCATACCATCGCGTATGGCCGAGGCGACCTCAACCATTGGCTGCTGCATCAGTATCGGGAGCGGCACACCATCTACAGCACGTACGACGAAGCCAACGACCGCTGGCAACCGTGGAAGCGATTGTTCTTGCCGGAGGAAGATCGCAAGTTCTTCTTTCATTGTGCGGCCGGCTGTGTGCAGCGATACGATCTGCCTGATGGCGATATCCTGTTGCCCGTTTACGTCTTTCCGCCCGGCAGTCCCAACGCCAGCACGTTTGTGTTCCGCTGCACGTTTGATGGCCACACGTTGCGTTATGCGGACCGAGGGAATGAACTTCGCGTGGACGAAGGCCGCGGAATGGGCGAGCCCTCTCTTACGCGTTTTGGCGACGAGTTCTTCCTCACGATGCGCAACGACTCCCGCGGCTATGTCACGCGCGGCAAAGACGGCCTGCACTTTGACGAGCCCAAGCCTTGGACATTTGATGATGGCCAAGAGCTGGGCAATTACAACACGCAGCAACATTGGATCACGCACTCGGACGGTTTGTTCCTGGTTTACAATCGCCGCGGCGCGAACAATGACCACGTCTTCCGGCATCGCGCGCCGCTCTTCATGGCGCAAGTCGATCCCGAACGACTCGTTGTGCTGCGCGACACGGAGAAGATCGTCGCGCCCGAACGCGGCGCCCGCCTCGGGAACTTCGGCGTTACAAATGTCACTCAAAACGAAACCTGGGTCACCGTGGCGGAAGCCATGCGAAACATCCCGGACCATCCAGAAAAACTCACCGCGGACGGAAGTCTGTATGTCACCCGGCTGAAATGGAACCGGCCGAATGCGTTGCTGGGCAGTTGACAATGAACACAGCCAATCCCAAACCCCGCTGGGGACAGTTCGGCCTCAAGCAGATGTTGCTGTGTGTCTTGCTTGTTGCCGCCGGTGTGTCGTTGTGGGCAATGAACCGCGAGCGGGAAAATGCGTTGTCGCGTCTGGAACAGGCAAAGGATGAGCTCGCTCAATTGGAAAATGCCAATCAAGCGTTGGCCCAATTGGCATTAAAGGAACGCGCGATTCTGCGTTTGAAAGAACTCCGCGCCACAATCAGGTGGCACTTCCAAGTTGGACCCAATGGCGGTTTGGTTACGCAAGACACAATTCCCGGCGAGCCTTGGCTGAAACAGGTGTTGGGCGAACACTACGCGGTGAAGCCGACTCATGTGGAACTTTCCGATTACGCAAACATGAATTCGCGCGCTTTCACGGACAGTGACGCGGAACTCATTTCGCACTTGGACAGCATCGATTGGCTCGTCCTGCGCGAGACGCAACTCACCGACGAAGGTTTGATGCACCTCGGAAAGATCAGTGAACTAGGCCGGATTGACGTCTCCAGCCCTCATTTGACTGACAAAGGCGCACAGGCATTCCGCGATGCGTATCCCAACGTTCGCTTTGTTCTTGAAGAGTATATTGAGTAGTTGTTGCCCATTCGCTTGGGTGCCACTGCTGGCTTGTCCAGCAGTGTGGTTCACGGGAAGTCGGCAGCCTCATTATCTGTTGGATTCACCTGATCTCGCACAGGCGGGCTGTTGCTGGAACCAAACGAAGAGCACTGCTGGACAAGCCAACAGTGGCACACCGGCATATCGTTGGTCCGTTTCGGGAGCAGTCACAAAGAAGGATCATGCTGGAGGATCATGCGGAGAGTTGCGTGACTTAGAGTACCCCTAACTGTGGTTGTCAAAACGCCCACATTTTGACCATTTGCTCTCAGCCATTCACAATAGCGTTCATAACAACGCCCACATTGCCGTAACTCATCCCGTCGGGCGGGGTTTAAGTCGTAACCGCGGCCCATCAAATCCAGAAAAAGGGGGAGGTCTGCCATGGCGGCTGGGAAGCGATGCCTGCCACGTTTTGTGTTGGTCCAGGCGATTCTTCACGCGATCGTTCTGAGCGGTGTTTGCCTGGGAAGTCTCGCTGCTCAGGCAGCAGAGAACCCACGGCAGCCCGGCACTCCATCGCAACAAGCCTGGCAATACCTGGAACCGGATTCGGACGGGTTCTCCTTCCGGCCGATTGCCAAGACCTTCCGCCTGAGCGAAGAGTTGCCGCCGGATATTGAAGTTGAGGCCACGTTCGCTGGCACGCGGCAAATGAGCGCGCAAATCCGCTTCGGTTCGGAAGACTCCACTCGCGTGGCTGTGGTGATTGATGAACTTGAGGACGGCCATTTTGATCTCTATCTGGACCGTGATCGGGATCGCGTGATTCGCGCTGACGAAGTTTTGCCTGTTGGTGATGACCCGCGGAAACGACATTGCGAGCTGGAAGCCGAGTTAATCCCGGAGTTGCTGCCGGAGCACTTCCCGCGGTCGGTGGTTCTGCGGCGATCCCTCGCCGGTGACCGGCTGACTGTCGCAACCGCCGGCGTGATGCAAGGGACAATCAACTTTGGCGACAAAGACGTGCCATGCATTCGCGTTGATGGAGACGCCAACGGCCTGTTCGCCAACTCGGCGGACCGGATTTGGATTGATGTCAACCAAGACGGAGCATGGGATGCCGTGACGGAACAGTTCGCTGTTCGTCCGTTGCTATCCATTGGTGAAAATCGCTACGCCCTGCGTGCGGACGAGGCCGGTTCACGGATCACGTTGGACAAGGTCGTTGGCGAGGGAACAATCAAACTGACAATGCCGTCGCTGGGCGAAGGCGTATCCGTGCAACGACTGGAAGTGATGCTCCGCGGAGATGACGGTTCCGTATACGCGATCTCCGGATTGGACTCAGAGATTTCTCTACCGATTGGTCGTTATGCGTTGACCACCATTTCCGTGTTGATCAATGACGGCAAACGGCGCGAGCCGTGGAAGTTTGTCTTCTCGCATGTCAGTGGATATGAGAAAGACGTTTGGCATGAACTGACCGACGGACAAGAGTTGTCCCTGGACGTGGTGGGCGAGTTGAGTTTTGAAGTCAAAGCAACCAACCTGGCCAACGGCGCCAAGCCAGGCGACTTCCTCAGCATACAACCGCAGCTGTTCACGGGTGATGGCCTGCTCATCAACTCTTGCGTGTTTGGCGATCAGGATGCCTCCTGGGTGGCCGCCCACAATGAAGCCAGGCTAAACCTGATGGATCCCGGAACGGAACAAACGCTGGACTCCAACATGTCTGGCTTCTCCTGAGGAACGTTCTGTGCGGTCTCCGTGCGAGTCCCGAAAAACGTTAGTGCCGGTTCCTTGGAAGTTGTCGCGGCTTTTGATGCCGGTCCGCTGGGCGGAATGATGAAAGCCCGCACGCCTGTGATTGTGCTGCCGAACAAATAGAACTCAACTTGAATCACCCGTGACCGTCAGCCGGAGCAAAGTGCGATGAGCGCGAACAATATGCCGCAGGCGTCATCCAACACAAATCATCAGCGAAGTCGCTTCGCTCGCGGGGCGGCGCTCTTCTGCTTAGCCGCGTTGATGGCTTCCCTGTCCGGTGGCCAACCTGCGCTGCAGGCCGCGCAAGATGCTGACCAGGACAATGCGCCCGCAGCAACCAAGACCGTCAGCGGCGTTGTCGTTGACGCGCAATGGCAGCCCGTCGCAGGTGCTGAGGTCTTCCTCTTTCGCTCCGGCATAGATACCGAATTGAGCATACAAGCGACAACAGATGAGCAGGGACGGTACTCCAAAGAATTCACCGTTCCGGCAGGCAGTAGCCTTCCCTCCCGATATTGGTACGGACTGGTCCGCCATGCTGAGCGCGGAATGGCTGTGGACTCCACTTACGACGGCTGGGGAATTAATGTCAGCGATCACTACGAATTGAGCTTTATCCTCGGAGACACGCGCCCGCTTGAGGTCAAAGTCACGGACCCGGATGGCGCCGCATTGGCCAATGTGGACGTTCGCTGGTCGGGCATGAGTTCGTTAACTGGCGAGGGGCTGCCGTTGTCGGAGGCGACGCGCAAATTAGAAGCCCGCAAGACCGATGCCGATGGCATTGCGCGTTGGGACCAATGCCCACAAGTGTCTGCATTGTCGCTGCTAGTCGAAGCGCCTGGATATGCCCTGCAATTTGTCTCGTTCAGCGGCAAGTCCCTCACCTCGGGTTCGCAGTTGTCGCTGGAACTTCGCCCGGTTGGTCGCTTGCGCGGCAAAATCACGGCCGCTGATCCCGCAGCTGTGCGCAATTTGGAAGTCTCGGCAAACTCCGGCGGAGCGCGCTCAACAACTCGTACCAACGAGAATGGCGAGTTTGACATTGTTGATTTGCCGGCTGGCTCTGGCAGCGTTGGGGTGTCAATCAACCCGGAATTCCCGTTTGTCATTGGTGATCGCCCAAAGTTTGAATTGGCCGCCGGCGAGACGGTTGATGTCACACTCAACCTGGTTCCAGGCGTAATCGCAAGCGGTCGTGTCGTGGACGAAGTCACCGAAGAGCCTGTTGCGGGCGTCACAGTGAACGGCAACTACTTGTCAAGCGAAACTGACGAGAACGGTGAATATGAAGTCGTGCTCGTTCCGGACAGCCGCTTGGGCGTGCGAATTAACAGCTATCTCTTACCGTCGAACTACGTTCAACAATTCGACTACTGGCACAACATTGCCGAAGTGCCGGAGAGCGGATCGGTTGAAGTTCCGACGTTCTACATTACGCCTGGCGTGATCGCGCACGGCATTGTGGTTGATGAAGATGGCAATCCGGTTTCCGGGGCGACTGTGCGAGCGGACTGGACAGCCCGGAAAGGTACCGGCTCCACGCATGGTCAGGTTGAGACCACATCCAACGCTCAAGGTGAGTTCACTCTGACCGCGTTGCAGGCAGGCCAGCCAATCGACTTCCTTGCCTACACCAGTGAGTTGGGCATGAATGAGCCGCTGACCACCACGGTCGATCCTGAGAAGCCGATAACGCTGCAGCTTGCAACTTCCGGCACAGGCAAGATCAGCGGGATCGTTGTCGATCAAGACAACAACCCGGTGCCAGGCGCGCAAATCCAATTCCGCCGAGAGATGAGATCGTCCACCACGTCGTTTTCCTACGGTTATCGCGACTTCCTCGTCGGCGGTTTTCGCTGGATTGTTACCGACGCCAATGGCCGCTTTGAAACGCCGGTCAAAGTGCCGCGCGCTTTGAGGTACCAGGTCATTCTTCAAGCGGAGCACATGCTGAAGCGGGAGATTTCGCTGGATGACGCTTTGGCAAAGTCCCACAATCCGCCGGCAGTTAACGCCGCTGATAACCCAACGGACGATCGCATTGTTGTGCCGCCGCTGGTGATGCAGCGTGTGATGGAAGTTCGCGGCATTGTCCTGGACAAAGCGGGAACGCCACTGCCAGGCGTTAAAGTCTGGGCACATGGAGCCAAAGGAGTGGGCGATGACATCACTGCCGTAACGCAAGCTGACGGTGCGTTTCACCTGACCGCCCTTCACCCCAAGGCAAATTTTGTCTTCGCCGAACATGAAAACTATCGCATGACCGGCGGTCTCCTCCCCAAGTCGGGAGAACTCACGCTGACCATGTCCGCCAGGTCTGACCCGCCGGATGAACCCATGCGTTTGATAACTCGGACGAAAGAACAACGGGCCAAAAACCTGTTGCGCTTGCTCGAGCCGATCCTCGATAAGCTTGCGACGCATCGCTCTTCGCAACCGCTGGCCAGGGCCGTTCATGACATTTCCCAAGTCGATCCGGAACGCGCAATCCAACTCCTGCCTCGCGTCAAGTATGAGCCGACACGGATTGACACGCTTGTGGAATTGGGCGCGGCTGAAGATGCAATTGACGCGGCAATTGCCATTGAAGATCCGTATCGCCGAGTGTTTGCAATCCGCAAAACGCTCGAGATTGCCGGTGATCAACAAACAAAGCTGCGATTGCTTAACGAAGCTCTTCACGCGGCGCGGAGTATTGAGCGCGTCGACAATCGTGTGTTGTCCATCAGCAATGTTGCCGAGGCCGCATATGACGTGGGCGAACGCGAACTGGCCAAGGAGATACTCAACACAGCGTTCGCAACAGCCAAAGCCTTGCCAGACGAGGAACGGGCCGGCTTCTCTCGCGGCTGGTTTGCGGAGAAGGTTGCGCTGTTTGACATTGATGCCGCCGAGGAACTCATCAGCGGAATCGGCAAAGGCGACAACTTCGAAAGCGCACGGCACGTCGGCAACATCGCCCATGAATTGGCCGCGATCAACCCGGAACTTGCGGAGAGTTTTCTGAAACGCATCACGGCCGATTACGAGCTCAGCCGTTACGGCGCGCGAGTTTGCTATCGCATGGCGCCGGTTGACTTCGATCGCGCGCTGCGGATTGCCGAAGGATTGCCGCGGAGAGGAAGTCCCACCGAAGCGTTGGGTGTGATGGCCGTCGCCCTATACGAATCCGGCGATACCGAAGGAGCAAAGAGTTGCCTGGCAATGGCATATGACCGCTTGTCCGGCGTGTGGCGAGCCGAGCAGGGGATTTTTGGTCAGACCATCGCATTGGCCGGCTATGCGGACATGATCGATCCCGAGAACTCACGCGAGTATTTTTGGATGGCTCTGGCCAACCATGGAGGGCCGGAATCGGGACGCTCTTTTGGCAACCGCGGCGACGACATGAACCATGACGCACACCTGGCCATGTACTTAGGTTTGTACGGAGCCTTCTCGGAAATCCAAGGGAAACTGCTGGAGCCAATCTTCCAATACTGGGAGTCGTACGCTTCTCTCGATGACGAGGACCGTCCGTTGCGAACGTACGATCAACCGGACACGGTCACGGCCATGGCTTTGTACGACGTCGAACGCACACTCGGCTGGCACAAGACGTTCCACGCCGGCCTGTCTGATGAAGAAATGCGATTCCTGCCGCAGATTTGGGAGAGCCTTTCCGATGCGGTGCGGTTGGACACGCAAGAGCTTTGCCGAACAATCAGCTCAGAAGTCTTCCATCTGTGGCGGATTGATGAGGAAGATCTTTAGCGGCAGACGTTGGCGCTCGGACGATCGAACTTCCTTCCGTCACCCCCCCAACAATGCCGCTGACCACTGACCAATTCCGCGAGTTGGCTCTCGCCTTTGACGATGCCGTTGAGTCCTCGCACATGTCGCATCCGGACTTTCGGGCCGGCGGCAAGATCTTTGCCTCGCTGCCAAAGCCGGAAGAAAGTCTCGCCATGGTCAAGCTCACGTCTGAGCAACAGACTTCGTTCCTCAAGTCGGATGCGGCCTTTGCTCCATGTTCGGGCGCCTGGGGCAAACGCGGCTACACCAACATTGAGCTGACCAAAGCGAAGAAAAGTCTGGTGAAGTCAGCGGTGGAGATCGCCTACGAAAACGTCACGGCGAAGTAGCCCATCCATCCGCTCAACTCATCCCATGCGGCACTTGCCGGCAGGCGACCGCCTCCAGATCGCGCTCGATCTGCACAGTCACGTGTTCGATGCCAAAGCGGTCGTGCAACTCACGGCTGATCTCGGCCAGCAGTTCGTCGTTGTCCTGCAGGCCAGGCCGGATCAGGTGCGCGGTGAGCGCAACCTCCGTCGTGCTCATCGCCCAGATGTGGATGTCGTGCACGCCTTCCACGCCCGGCAGTTGGTTGAGGTACTCGCGAACTTCCGGCAGATCGATTTCGCGCGGCACGCCCTGCATGGCCAGGTTGGCGGAATCTTTCAGCAAACCCCAGGTGCCAATCAAGATCACCGCGGCCACCAGCAGACTGGTCAGCGGGTCCACCCAATACGCGTCACTGAAGTAAATCACCATCCCGGCAATGACCACGCCCACGGAAACCGCCGCGTCCGCGGCCATGTGGAGGAAGGCGCCTTTGATGTTGAGGTCGTGCTTTCGTCCGGCGAAGAACAACAATGCCGTCAGCGTGTTGATCACAACTCCCACGGCCGCCACCCAAATCACGGTCATCCCGCCAACTTTCACGGGATCGATCAACCGTTGGATTGCTTCCCAAACAATGCCGCCCACGGCGATCAACAGGATCAACGCGTTGAACAAAGCCGCCAGAATGGACGAACCCTTCCAGCCGTACGTTCGTCGCTCGCTGGCAGGCAGCCGCGCCAGGTAATGCGCAACCCAAGCCAGGATCAAGCCAAGGACGTCGCTGGTGTTGTGCCCGGCATCCGCCAAGAGCGCCAGCGAGTTGAACGCCAAACCGCACGCCGCCTCGACGATGATATACACAACGTTGAGCGCCACGCCCAAAGCAAAAGCTTTGCTGAAATCCGCGTGATGATGGTCGTGGGAGTGGTTCATAGTGCATTCGCACCATTCTCAGTTTGATGCCCAGCCGCTAGCTGCCACGGGTGGTCGCATTCGCTAGATTCGATTGTGTCGTTTCCGCGCGCTGCACAAGAAACGTTAGCACGCAGCGACGCCGGGACAAGCGAACAAACTATCCGACATTGAACTACGGGGGTGATTCATGTGGGAAAAGCTGGTCGAACTCTGCAAGGCCATCGGCGAATTAACCGCTTCCATCTTTCGGCGGATCCTGCCACACGCCGGCGCAATCGCGTTTGGATTGTGCCTGGCCTTGATCGTAGGCTTTCTCTGGATGTGGTATCAAGGTCGACCGCCCCAACGAATCACACTGTTAACCGGCCCCAGCGGCGGCGCCGGTGATGATTTGGGAAAAAAGGTTGCCAATCGGATGCGCCGCCCGGAGTTCTCGGAGTTGTTCGGGCGGAAGATTGAAGTCGAGGTGGAATCGACACAAGGCTACGAAGAGAATCGCCAACGGATCGACCGCGACCAGACCGGATTAGAGATCGGGTTCGCTCACGATGGTTTCGGCCCACCGGGCAACGTGAAGATTCTGCTCCCGCTGAATGAATCTTATGTTCACATCATTGTTAGCAAAGACTTATGGGATCGCGCTTCGGAATTCCACGCCAAGCGCCGGCCGCCGCCGGTTAGTTTGATTGGCGCTTTCTTTCCACGGGACCGTCCGGAGCCACAAGCGCGGACGTTTGATCTCCTTGCCAGTTACCTCCGCAACTTGCCGGCCGATTCAGAATTTCGGCACGCGGCTTTTCTTGGACCGGAACTTAGCGGCACGCGCCAAACGGCGGAGATGATCTTGCGGCACTACGGCGTACCCATTGCCAACATTGACTCGCAAGCGAATTTCGATTGGCAGGACATGATGTTCTCACTGTTCAAAGGGAATATCCACCTGGGATTCATGACCACAACGCCCGGCTCGGAGACCGTCGAGAAGATTGCTCATCGCGGCGGTTTCTATCTTGTTGGCTTGGATGACGTGGCCGGCATCCGGACGAGAAACTCGCACATTTCGGAAGCGGAGTTTGGCAAGAATTCTTACGGAGTTGTCAACGATCTGGGCGAAGCCTTTTGCAGTACTCCGCTGCGGACGATCGCAACGCGGAGAGTGATCATCTGCTCCAAGAATATGCCAGCGACCGATGGTTATTACCTGGCCACACAAATCAAGGAAGCGATTCGCGAGGAGATCCCCAACATCAATTGGGATCGCGTCACGACGGAAGAGCAACGCGCCGAGAGCCAAGGCTACACATTTCCTCTGCACCCAGGGTCGGAACCCATTCGCGCCAAATACAAGCCATTCTATGCGCGAATACCAGGTCCGTTTTTGCCGACGCTCATCGTGCTGGTGCTTTCGGTTTCCGCGGCGCTATTCCGCAAGTTCCGCTCGTCACTGGATGGCGAGCCGCCAGCAGAGTCGAAACGGCTTGATCCGTTCGATGAACAACTCCAGGCTGCCGTCAAAGAGATCAGCGCGACCCCGACGGAAATGAAACGCGCGGAGTTTCGCAAGTGGCAAACCAAGGTGCGCAAGCTCGACAAGCAGATCGTTCAGCATGTGCGCAATGACAGCGTGGATGAAAAAACACGCGAGGTTCTCTTCCAGGGTCTCGGTGAACTCCGCTACGAACTGGAATTGCGCAACCCATCCGCACAACCATCGCCTCAAGCTGCTCCGGCAAAAGCGGCGCAATAAATTGTGCGAACTCTGAAAGCGAACGACGAAAACGGCCGCAGCGCACAACACCGGGTAGCGGGTAGCTCAGTTTGCTCGCCAAACTGGGCGCAGCAAGAGGCGCGGCGCAAAACCAGCCTGCGGCGCTGGCCGCCAACTTTTTTGGCAACCATCAGCAAAGAAACTGCTACCCGTCTACGCGAAGAAGAAAACTCGGCCGTCAACTGTCCGCCGCCAACTCCTTCACCCACGGTGCCAATTCCGGCGCCAAGATTCGGCGCGCGGACTGGTCGAAATGGGGATGGAATATCCCACTTATCATCCCGGCGGTGCGCCCCGTAGAAAACAGAAATCCACACCCTGGTGAATGCGGTCGGCGCGCCCGTTGCCCCCGGCGCGCGAAGTTTTTTCTTTCAGAACTCCCCTTGCCTGCTGCGCAGCTTTCGTGGGAATTTGCCGTTTCGCTCTTTGGCAATTGAACTTTTCACTAGAGGCCCCGCAGCTGGCGGCGTCTGGCGATTGGTTCACAGCGAGCTCTGGTTGGCGCGTTTGAGCGTGCCGGGCGAATTGCGTGACTAGAAGTCCAGCGACTCGTTCGTATCATGGACGGTTGACTTTCGACGCGAATCTTCTTTCGAACGACGACGATGCCTAAGGATTTTCTCAAAGACGCCCAGGACGAGTATGACGTGATCGTCATTGGCAGCGGTCTGGCCGGCTTGACCTCCGCCAACTCGCTGGCCAAGGCCGGGCACCGCGTGCTGCTGATTGAGCACCATTATCAGCTGGGCGGCATGGCCACCTGGTTCAAGCGGTCCGGCGGGCACATCTTTGATATCTCGCTGCACGGCTTTCCCATCGGGATGATTAAAAGCTGCAAGCGTTACTGGACGAAGGAGATTGCCGACTCCATTGTGCAGCTCAAGAACATTCGCTTTGACAACCCAATGTTCTCGTTGCGGACGACGTTTGACCGCAACGATTTCACGCGGCTGTTGATCGAACAGTTTGGCATATCGCCGGAGACTGTCTCGGCGTTCTTTGATGCCGCGCGGGAGATGAACTTTTACGACAACGACGGCGCGACCGTCGGAGAGTTCTTCGCAAAGTTCTTTCCCGGTCGCGAGGACGTGATTCGCCTGTTGATGGAGCCAATCACTTACGCCAACGGATCGACGCTGGAAGATCCCGCGCTAACGTACGGAATTGTCTTTTCCAACTTCATGTCCAAAGGTGTTTACACCTTCGAAGGCGGCACGGATCGCCTGATTGGCCTGATGAAGGAGGAGATGATTGCCAACGGCGTGGATTTGCGGATTCGTTGCGAAGCCCAGCAGATCCACATCGAGAACGGTCGCGTCACCGGCGTGACCGTCAATGGTCGGCGGATCAAAGCTCGCAGCGTGATTTCCAACGCGAACTTGAAGCAGACGATCTTTCGTCTGGCCGGCGAGGAAAATTTCGACGGGCAGTATCTGGAAGACGCCAAGGCCGTAAGGCTGAACAACTCCAGCACGCAAGTCTACATGGCTTTGCAGCCGGGCGAGTTGATTGACGAAGACTGCGGCGACTTGCTGTTTAGTTCCACCGCTCCGGCGTTTCGTACGGACCTGTTGCTCGCGCGAGACATCACCAGCCGGACGTTTTCTTTCTATTATCCGCGCACTCGCCCTGGCACGGACCGCTGCATGGTGGTCTCCAGCACGAATGCCCGGTTCGAGGATTGGGCCAATTTGGATGAAGAGGAATACCAGCGGCAAAAGGATCTGCTGATTGAAGACACGATTCAGGCTTGCGAGAAGTACGTGCCCAACCTTCGCGAGCGGCTCGCCCACGTGGAAGCGAGCACGCCACGGACGTTTCAGCATTACACGCGGCATCTGCACGGAGCCAGCTTCGGCACCAAGTTTGAAGGGCTGGCCGTCAGCCGCGCTTTGCCGGAACAGATTGGCGGTTTGTATCACGCCGGCAGCGTCGGCATCATCATGTCCGGTTGGCTGGGCGCCGTGAATTACGGCGTGATCGTGGCGAACGACGTGGACGGCTACCTGCTCAAAGCCAACCCCGGCAGTTCCCTGGCCGCAGCACAACAAGCGGACGAGTAACTACGGCGCTCTGCCCTATATCCCTTTCCCCTTATCCCTCGCAATCCTAGCCTCTAGTCTCCAGCCTCTAGCCTTTTCCCCCCATGTCCTTCCTCCAGCTTCGCGACAAGTCGATCGTCATTGCCGGCGCGGCGAATCGCAAGAGTGTCGCCTGGCATGTCGCGCAAGTGCTTCGCGAGGAAGGGGCGAAGCTGATCTTCAGCGTAAGGAGTGAAGCGCGGCGCGAGCAGATAAGCGCTTTGTGGCAAAAGACGGCAGCGAACTTTGACGCCACGACGCCGGCTGCGGAGTTCCACGTTTGCGATGTCGAGCATGAGGAACAGATTTCGCATTTGGCGGAAGCGGTGGCCAAGACGAATGACCACATCCACGGGCTCGTTCACTCCATCGCCTTCGCTGATTATTCCGAAGGCCCTAGGCCATTTCACGAGGCAAGCAAGTCGGCATTTCTGAGAGCGATCGATGTCTCGTGCTTTTCGTTGATCGCGCTGGCAAATGCATTCAAACCGCTTCTGACCGCGGACGCAAGTGTCGTGACCATCTCGATCTCAACCACGGAGATGGCCGCGGAGAACTACGGATTCATGGCTCCGGCAAAGGCCGCGCTTGATAGCAGCGTGGTCTTTCTGGCCAAGTCATTCGCCAGTTCCGGCGTGCGTTTCAACGCGGTGGGGCCTGGCTTGCTGAAGACTTCAGCATCGGCGGGGATTCCCGGCTATGTCGATTCGTATCTGTTTGCGGAGCAGGCCACATTGCGCGGCAAGGCCGTGCAAACCGCCGAGGCTGCCGGCGCTGTCGCGTTCCTGCTTTCGCCGCAATCCAGCGGGATCAACGCACAGCATATCGTCGTCGACGCCGGCATGCGCGTGAACTATTTCGATCACGAAATCGTCCGCCGCGTGGTGGAAGGCGGCCCGACGGACGAAGACTGATGACTGCTGAGTCTACAGGCGGATTCTCTTCTATCGCGTTGTCTTCCTTAGCGATCTCGATCTCTCGCTCGCGCGTCACGCCTTGAGATGAACTTCTCCAACTCGGACGCGTAGTCTTCGCCCATCGTCATCATCCGCTTGAGGTCTTCGTCCAGGGTGGTGCGGAATCGCTCGCGGACCATGGCGAGGTTGCTGTCGATCAGCATCTTGGCTTCGCCGCACTTGTCGTCCTGAATCAGCTTGCTGGTCTCGCGGAGGGAAGTTGCCAGCTGGGCGATGGTGATGTTCTTGCGAACGTCGCGGTCGGTCAGCGGATCGAAATCGATCTCCTTATCCGGCTCAAACCTCAACCGAATCGTATCGGTCTTCTTCAAATCGGAATTGGTGAAGCGGTCATGATACGAAAGCGTGACGGTTACCGGGATTTCCATCGCGCGCTCAATGCCCGGCTTGACCTGAAGTTGAGACAGCATCACCTGCGTGGCGCCGGCGTTGAGGTTATCCAGCGAGTAGCGAATGGAGTGGCTCTTGTAAGTTGGCGCGTAGCCGTACGCGTTCAGGAGCGACAGGTCTTCGCCATACTTGATCTCAACGTTGACATCGCTTGCGGATTGGGCGAGCAAGCTTTGGAGTTCATCAACAAACACCTTGTCGATGTCCTCGTCATCGCCCACAAAGTGGATCAACCCGCGGCCCGCCCGAGCGAGTTGCCGCATCAGTTCGTAGTTGAATTCCGTGCCGACGCCAATGGTGGAGAGATCGATGCCTTCATCATTGAAAGCTTTGGATTGCGAAGTGATTTGCTCCGAGTCTGTCACGCCACGATTGGCCAGACCATCGGTCAGCAGAATCACGCGGTTTGTTTTTTCGGCGTCGAAGTGTTCTTTGACCTGCTCATAGCCGAGCATCAAGCCGGCACAAAGATTGGTCGAACCATCGGCGACAACCGAACCAATCGCCCGCTGAAAGAGATTTGTGTCTTCCACGACTTGCGGCGCAACAAGCACCTCCGCTTGATCGGAAAAGACAATGATCGACACGCGATCAACACTCCGCAGCTTATGCACAAAGGCGAGCAGAGCCTCTTTGACTTTGGCGATTCGCTCGCCGGCCATTGAACCGCTACGATCGATGACGATCGACAGATTCAATGGGGGCAATTCCGCCGTATCGTCAAACTTCTGCGTGGCGAGTCCCACTTGCAAATAAGCATCACGATGTTCTTTGTTGGTCAGGTTCGTTCCCCAACGCAAATCCAGGGCGATCGCTTCGCCTTCTTCCGGCAACTTGATGTCATGCCGATGATGGTTGAAAAAGTCCTCAACCAGAATCGCTTCCGGACTGCGGACAATTCCTGAACGGAACATGGAGACCGAAGACGACGAAACGCCATCTTGGGCCGAGACCGGCGTGGCAACCGCCGCGAGGAGACAAGCCACCACAGCACACGCCAAGGCAAACCGCGGACAAGACGTTTTCATTCTGTTGCTCCCTAATTGTTCCCGGTAAAAGATGTGGAATTCACACTCCACGCCAGCCAGCCTGATTCCAGCCGGCACATCTGCGGTGCACCATTGAGGATGCATTAGAGCAGATGGGGTTTGTTCCACGCAACTTTTCGGCGATACAACCCTGTTGCTCGCGACGTGGGCATTCCTGCGTCGTTTTTTGGAAATGAGTTTTTCCCGGGAGCCGATGTGACTTAGCCACAACCGGTGACTGGTCTAATCTTTCGGCACGGCCCAAACGGTGAGCTTGCGCTTGCCGCGGTTGTTGGCAGTGTCAGAACTGGAGGCCATGAGCCGTGTCCCGTCCTTGCTGAACCGCACCTGCGGCGCCCAAGGGCCGACGTCAAACTCCTGCAGTTTGGCCAGGTCTTCCGCATCCCAGATGATGACGTTGCCTTGGCGGCCGCTTGTAGCGAGAAGCTTGCCATCCGGACTCCAGTCCACGCAGTAGAGTTCCTTATTGCCTGATGCCGCGGTACGCAACGGCACGCCGGTTTGCACGTCACACAAGCCCAGTGAGCCGTCCACATATGCTTCAGCCAGGATCTTGCCATCGGGACTGAAGGCCGTGTCCTGCGTCATTCGCTTGGTCATCACAACAAGCAACTCGCCGGACTTCACGTCAAAGATCTGCGTCTTGTAGTTGCGATTGCCCACGGCCAGCTTCTTGCCATCAGGACTAAACCGAGGCATCACGCCACCGGGGCCGTTCTGTTGCAACGTGCGAATGAGCTTGCCGGAGGTGTCGTAGAGATTTGTGACAGCATGGCCGACGCCTTCGGAATCGGGATCCCAATAGGTATTGCCAATGGCGAGATGTTCACCATCAGGGCTGAACGCGGCGCCGCTAGGGTGATCGCCCAATTGGATTTGTGTTCGCTTACCGGTGGCGAGTTCTTCAATGGTGTAGCTGTTGCTGTTCCTTTCTGTCCAGGCGATTAGCTTGCCGTCCGGACTGACCGTGATGTAGCTGGGCTGATGATCTTTGGCGATCGGACGAATCGACTTCAAGGACTGCGCATCGATGACTTCCGCGGAGTCACCCCATTTCAAGATCAGCAATTCGCCGGCGTTTGGTCCGTGAAAGATCTTGTCCGCGTGAATGTCCGCTTGCTTGATCTCTTGCAGTTGCTCGACATTTTCTTTGCTGAGGGCGGCATATTCCTGCTCTTGCGCATTGGCGAACAACGCCGGGACAAGCACAAGGATTGTTGACGCGACAAGCCTGGCAGTGCAGCGACGGAACATCGGGCGTCTCCTGAGGGATGCGAGTTGCCAGCAGTTTACTTGATCTGTGCGAATCGCACGAGGTTTGGCGACGATGTTGGCCATGAGTTGAACGTTGGCCGCACTGTCAAAGGGTTGCGAGCCGGAATTCGGCGCACCCTGATGATTTCATCTCGCTTCTGAAGCATAATGTGCCAGCCGGGCGCTGTTGTACGCCAGCCGAAACTATCGCTCAAACTTTCTGCCACACATCGCATGAAGTCGATCATCTCCACGCTGCTTGTTCTTGCTCTTGTTGTGTTTGCACTAGTTTTATTTGTGCTAGGAGGCACGACAACTCTTGCCGAACAAAGGTCTGCAACGCAAGACGCAAATCAGGACGAGACTCCGCCTGCACAAGAGCCGCAAGTTGCCGCGGCCTCGGACGAAGGCGAGCGGGCGATGCGGCGATTCCAAGTTGCTGATGGCTTGAGCGTCAGTCTCTTTGCCGCCGAGCCGTTGGTGGCCAACCCCGTGGCGTTCTGCTTTGACAACAACGGACGAATGTTTGTTGCGGAGACCTTTCGTCAGGAACGCGGTGTGGAAGACAACCGCAACCACATGAACTGGCTGGACGACGAGATTGCTGCGACGACGGTTGAAGAACGCGTCGCGGTGTTTCGCAAGTATCTTGGCGAGCGTGTGATGAATTACACGCAACATGATGACCGCATTCGCCTGGTGTGGGACAGCGATGGCGACGGCCAGGCCGATCAAGCGTCGGTCTTCGCCAACGGGTTTAACAACATCGCCGACGGGACGGGGGCAGGCGTCCTCGCCCACGATGGCAACTTGTATTACACGTGCATTCCCAAGCTTTGGATGTTGCGCGATGACGATGGCGACAATGCGGCGGATGTTCGCAATGAACTGCAAGACGGTTATGGCGTGCATGTGGCCTTTCGCGGACATGACATGCATGGGCTGACGCTCGGCCCTGACGGCCGGTTGTATTTCTCGATTGGCGACCGCGGCTTCAACGTGCAAACGCCCGAGGGACAAGTTGCGCAGCCGCACACCGGCGCGGTGTTGCGATGCGATCTCGATGGCAGCGGGTTGGAGATTTATTCGTACGGTTTGCGAAACCCGCAAGAGTTGGCCTTTGATGACTATGGCAACTTGTTCACCGGCGACAACAACTCGGACTCGGGCGATCGAGCGCGGTGGGTCTATTTGATGGAGGGCGGCGACAGCGGCTGGCGAATGAGCTTTCAATATTTCAATGACCGCGGTCCCTGGAATCGCGAGCAGCTCTGGCATCCCCAGTTTCCGGAGCAGGCGTCAAACATCGTGCCGCCGATCATGAACTTCGCCGATGGCCCTTCCGGACTGGCGTATTATCCCGGCACAGGTTTGGGCGATGAGTATCTCGACACGTTCTTTCTTTGCGATTTTCGTGGAGCTTCCGGCTCCAGCGGAGTGCGAACCATTCAGGTGCAACCGCAAGGGGCCGGGTTTTCCGTCAGTCAAGATGACCGCTTGATCTGGCAGATTCTGGCGACGGATATTGAATTTGGCCCTCACGGCGCCGCATACGTCAGTGACTGGGTCGACGGTTGGACGGGCATTGGAAAAGGGCGAGTCTACAAGGTCGCGAACGAGGAATTGGCGGCTAGCGAGTTGGTCGCGGAAGTGGATCGCTTGTTGGCGGCGAACTTCGACGGAACAGCGATTGCCGATCTGCAACCGCTACTGGGGCACGCGGACCGCCGCGTACGAATGAAGGCCCAATACGAAATCGCTTCGCGCGAACCGGCCGAAGCAAGTCATGCGTTTGCGGCGGCAGCGCATGGCGGCGGGCACGACGACGATCGATTGGCCTTGCTCGCCCGACTGCATGGTGTTTGGGGGCTGGGGCAGTTGGCGCGTCGCGACGCGGCGGAGGCTGTTCGAGCGCAGATTGGCGAACAACTAGCGGGTTTGCTGGCCGACGAGGAGATCGAAGTTCGGGCTAACGCCGCGCGGGCGCTGGCCGATAGCGGTGCCGCATTGCAATCAATGAATAAGAGCATCGCCGGCGCGCTTATCGAGCGATTGAAGGACCCCAGCCTTCGCGTGCAGTCGCTTGCGGCGATCGCGTTGGGCAAATATGGAGACAATGCCGCGGTTGCTCCGCTGCTGGAGTTGTTGAATCGCAATGCAGATGTGGACCCGTTCTTGCGGCATGCGGCCGTGATGGGGCTTGTGGAAATTGGCGATGTCGATCACTACGCGGCCATGGCGGAAGAGTCGCCAAGCTCGCTTTCGGTTTCGCAGCGGCGTGGATTGCTCTTGGCGCTGCGACGTTTGCAAGACCCGCGCGTGGCAATCTTTCTGCGGGACGCCGATCCGAGCTTGATTACCGATGCGGCGCGGGCGATCAACGATGAGCCAATTGATGCGGCCACCGCCGAGTTGGCGAAGCTGATCGAACAGCCGGGACTGCCAGCGCCGGCGTTGCGGCGCGCTTTGAACGCGAATTTGCGGTTGCGGACTTTGGAACACGCGAGCGCGGTGGCGCGTTTTGCCGGCAACGCTCAGGCGAAACCGGAGATGCGACGCGAGGCGATTGCCATCCTGCGTGAATGGCCAAACGAACTGGCGCGCGATCGCGTGATGGGGTTGTGGCATCAGCAACTCTTTGAGACATCGCCCAGCCGCGACAAAGTCGCCGATGTCGTGACGCCCCAATTGGCCAACATGTTGGCTGGAAACGAAGAGGTGCGCGAGCAAACAGCCCGGCTGATCTCGTCCTTGCGGATCGGTGAAGCCGGCAATCTGCTGCACGACTTGTTCACGGATACATCACAGCCGGCCGCTACCAGGGCGACCGCGCTGGACGCGTTGTTCAACCTTGAAGACTCGCGGGCTGGCGAAGCATTACTGGCCGCGCTCGAAGACGATTCGGCCATCGTTCGGATTTCTGGTTTGCGTCAAGCAACCAACAACAATCCCAACGCCGCGTTAGAGCATTTGCCAGACGCGCTGGCGAGTGAATCGCTCGCCGAGCAACAAGCCGCGATTGCAGCGCTTGGACAACTTGACTCCCGCGACGCCGATGCCCTGCTGACCGCAGGTGTGCGTCGGCTGGCCGACGGAAATATGCCGGCGGAGTTGCAGCTCGATACGTTGCTCGCGGCGGAGCAGAAGCGCAACATTGATGAGATCGCGCAGACGTTGGAAGTCATTGAGAATTCGCGCGACGCCAACGATCCCCTTTCGCCCTACACAGCCACACTTGCCGGCGGTGACGCTCGCCGTGGCGAAGAGCTGTTTTTCAACCGCCTTGAGATTTCCTGTCAGCGATGTCACACGGTTGACCAACGCGGCGGCGCGATTGGGCCGGAGCTTTCCAAGATTGCCGAGAAGCGGGACCGCCGGTACCTGCTGGAAGCGCTTGTCACGCCCAACAAACAGATCGCGGAAGGTTTTGAAACGCTGCTGATCGAGACCGTCGATGGCCGCGTCTTGAGCGGGATTCTCAAAGAAGAGACCGATGACTTTGTCCGGCTGCAAACTCCAGAAGGCAACATCTTGCATGTCGCCAAGTCCGAGATCGACATTCGCGACCAAGGGCAATCGGCAATGCCGAATGACTTAGTGCAGAAGATCTCGCTGCGTGAATTGCGCGACCTGGTGGAATACCTGGCCGAACGCAAGTAGGGCGATCAATCCGTTGAAACGCTTGGCGGATAAGGCAGCCGGCCGTCAATGCACCTGCAAACCCGGAATGGCCTGCTTGAGCTTGTCTACCGCTTCTTTGCTGACATGCTCATGGTTTTGATAGCCCTGCTGATGCAAGCGAAGAATCTTGAGCTTCTTGAACTTCGCCAGGCTGGCCAAGGCTTCGTCGGTCATGTGCGGCGTGACTATGGTCAGCTCTTCCAGCTCCGGAAAGTCCGGCAACCCCAACACGCCTGCCGGCGTTAGATCGGCGTTTGAGATGAACAGGGCGCGGAGCTTCGTGAAGGGTTCCAAGTGCGGAATGGCCTCGTCTGTAAACCGCGAGCTGTTAATGTTGAGCACGTGCAGGTTGACCAGCGGAGCCCAAGCTTTAATGACTTCTGTGTCAACGAGCGTGTGCGGCGCCCACAGGAATGCCAGCTGCGTCATTTGTCCAAGTTCCGCAAAAGCTTCCGCGGAAACTTGCACGCTGGACATTCGCAGGGACTGCACGTTGGGCAATTGCGCGACAGCCGGAATGCTCTCGTCAGTGATCCGAGTTCTTCCCAGATCAAGCTGGATAAGGTTTTCCAGCTTTCCAAGTTGGGAGAACGTTTCGTCAGTTGCCTGGGTGTAACGCAGATCGAGGTTCTCTAATGACGTGACTTGCAGAACGTGCTTCATGCCGGCGTCACTGGTTGTGAAGGGAAGCGTCAATTTCTTGAGCTTGGAAAACTTCTTTAACTCAGCCAGACCGTCATCGCTGATTCGCGTGTCCGCAAGCAAAAGCACTTGCAAGTTTTCAAGCGCGGTCAAGGTAGCCAACCCATCATCGGTGACTCGCGTGCCGGCAAGGCTGAGCGCCTGCAGGTTCTTGAGCTTAGCGATGCTTTCCATGCCGTCATCATCCACGGCGTTGGGCAGGTCCAGCACACGAATGGTCTGCAATGTCTCCAGGTAGACCATGTCCTCAGTCCAGGCCTTGCTGCCGAACAAACTGACCGTGATGGGTTGGTTGTTGTTGTCATACTCGATGGCGCCGCCAAGGATCTCAATCGCCTCGATTGGCGTCTTGGCTTTCTTGGCGCGCTCGCGAGCGTCATCTTGCGCGGAGGCCGCATCCGGCAGGAAGTGCAGCATGATCGCCAGCGCCGCGCAAGTGACCATCGTGCTTTTCGCACGGCGTTTCTTGCTTTCGGCCAGGGCTTCCGTCGTTCTGGAGATTTGCGACATAGAGTTTCCTTGTGCCAAAACTGGGTTTCTCGCGCGGCGTCGTGCCCATCGCACTTTGTTGATTGAATTCGCGGTTTCGCGCCGGTTATGATATAAGCCCAATACGCATACCGAGGGGAAATCGACCACCCCAACATCATATTCCCGCCCTCATTCTTCACAAACTTTGCCCACCGATGAAGAACCGTTTTTCTCCCAGCGCCGCGTGTGGATTCGCGGTTGCCACTCTTTGGACACTTGTTTTCGCTTCTTCGGCCGTCTCGCAAGAGCCTGACGCGGAAGCTCAACCGTGGCCAGAGGGCATTCCCGCCCGGGGTGCTGATGGCCGCGTGCTGAACCTGGATTTTGAGACTGGCGATTTGACGGATTGGACGGCTCGCGGAGCTGCTTTCCGCAATCAACCGATCAAGGGCGATACGGTCAACGCGCGACGCAGCGACATGGCCAGCGAGCATCGCGGGGAATACTGGGTTGGTTCATTTGAAGTTGCCGGTGACGCGCCAGTCGGGCGGCTGGTCAGCGCCAGCTTTACCATTGAGCACCCTTGGGCAAGCTTCCTGGTTGGCGGTGGCAAGTGGCGGCAGACACGAGTGGAGATTGTCAGCAAAGCCGAGAACACAGTCATTTATAAGACGTCCGCGGTCAACACCGAGAACATGCGACCGGTTGTTGTGGACTTACGACAGTATCAAGGCGCGGAAGTTTTCTTGCGACTTGTCGACAATCATGCCGGCGGGTGGGGACACATCAACTTCGATGAGTTCCGCTTCCATGAAGAAGAGCCCGAGTTCCCCGTCGCTGTTCAGCAGCCGCGTTCGCCTGCGGAAGTTTATGAGCACGCTGGGCTTTCGCCAGAGATGGCCGCGGAAGTGATGACTGTGCCTGAGGGTTTTGAAGTCACGCTGGCGGCCGCGGAGCCGGATGTCAAACAGCCCATCGCGTTGGCGATTGATGACCGCGGACGTGTGTGGATTGCCGAAGCATACAGCTATCCCATTCGCGTGCCGGATGAAGAAGCGAAAGATCGCATCTTGATCTTTGAGGATGAGGACGGCGACGGCAAGTTCGACAAGCGAACTGTCTTTGCCGAAGGCCTGAATCTAATCTCCGGCATGGAGGTTGGCTTCGGCGGCGTTTTTGTCGGCGCGGCCCCGTACTTGATGTTCATTCCGGACAAAGATGGTGATGACAAGCCCGATGGACCGCCGGAGATTCTGCTGGATGGTTGGGCCTATCAGGACACGCATGAAACACTCAACGCTTTCAACTGGGGTCCCGACGGTTGGCTCTACGGTTGTCACGGCGTGTTCACGCATTCGCGCGTCGGCAAACCTGGCACGCCCGATGCAGAGCGAGTGCCGATCAACGCCGGCGTTTGGCGCTATCACCCCACAAAGAAAGAGTTTGAAGTCTTCGCCCACGGCACAAGCAACCCTTGGGGAATTGATTGGGACAGTCGCGGGCAGTGCTTCATCACCGCCTGCGTGATTCCGCACTTGTTCCACATTATTGATGGGGCCCGCTACCATCGTCAGGCTGGTCAGCTCTTTCAGACGTTTAGTTCTGCTGTGATCAGGGAGAGTACGCCACCTCGCAATTGTCAGGCTGGTCAGCACTTCAATCCGTTTACTTACGACGACATCAAGACGATTGCCAAGCATCGCCATTGGGTGGGCAATCAATGGAATGACGCGGACCGAGCGAAGAGCCACGGCGTGGGTGGCGGACACGCACACGCGGGCGCGATGGTTTACCTCGGCGGGCTGTGGCCGGACGAGTATCACGACCAGATCTTCATGAGCAACATTCACGGCGCGCGAGTCAACATGGACCGCCTGGACCGCGCCGGCTCCGGATATGTGGGCGATGTCGCTCCGGACTTCATCATGGCCAATGATAGCTGGTCGCAGATTCTTAACTTCCGTTATGGACCTGACGGCAACGTTTACTTCATCGATTGGTACGACCGCAATCAATGTCACTCGAATGAAGTGGGCCGGCATGACCGCACGAATGGGCGGATTTTTAAGATCAGCTATGTGGGAGCGCCATCGAACGCATGGGCCGGTGACGCCGTGCGCAACATCACTCCCGATGACATGGCGAAAATTAACGACCTGGAATGTCTCAAGCTACAGCTTTCCGCCAACGACTACGTGGCCCGCAAAGCCCGGAGGATTTTTCAAGAGCGAGCCTCCCAAGGCAATTTGAATAATCCGGGAGGTCGAACTGCGCAGGATTATGTCGCATTGGCCCAAGACCTCTTGGCGGCGGCCGCCGCAATGGACACGGCTCAGATTGACTTTGAGGTGCTTCATCTCCGCATGCTATGGACGTTGCACGTGGGCGGAATGCTGACGGAAGAATTCTCTCACTCCGCGCTCCAAAGCCCGAGCGAATATGTGCGAGGATGGGCCTGCCAACTCCTGATGGAAAACGGCGGTCCGACTGAAGAACTTCTTGCTAACTTCGCCCGGCTGGCGCGTGAAGACGAATCGCAAGTTGTCCGGCTTTATATCGCCAGTGCTTTGCAACGCATGCCGATCGAGAAGCGCTGGGACATTCTGGAAGGGCTGGTCAGTCACGCGGAAGACGCGGACGACCACAACCTGCCGCTTCAGTATTGGTACGCGTTTGAGCCAATGTGTGAAGCGGACATGCAGAAGGCTTTGAATCTGGCGAGCCGCGCGGAGATTCGCCAGTTGCTTGGTTTTTCCGTGCGGCGGATTGCCGCCATCGAAAAGCCGGAAGCTTTGGAGATGTTGGTGCAAGCGCTCGGTCAGGCCGAAACGATCTCCGGACAAAAGGCCTTGCTGGGCGGCGTAAACACGGCGCTGCGGGGACGTCGCAACGTTGACATGCCGGAGGGATTCAGCGATGTCTTTACCAAGCTTATTAAGAGCGAAGACAGCGCCATCCGTTCGCAAGTGACCGCGCTGGCGGTGACATTTGGCGATGCCGACGCTTTGGCGATGATGCGCGACGTGTTGGCGGACACCAATGCCGATGTTGATCTTCGCCGTCAGGCGTTGCAGTCGCTGGTTGCCGCCCGAGATGCGGCCTGCATTGCCGTGCTGCATAAGTTGGTTAATGAACAAGCCATGGCGGGTGACGCCATTCGCGCGTTGGGCGCTTTTGATGATCCGCTCACTTCCGCCGTCATTCTGGAAGCTTACGGCAAACTTACTCCCGAAGCCCAGCGCGACGCCGTGAATACGTTGGCCTCGCGCGTGAACACGGCCAAGTCTTTGCTGGAAGCCGTGGGCGAAGAGACCGTGCCGGCCCGCCATGTCACGGCGGAGATTGTGCGGCAACTTCGCAACTTGAAGAATGAGGACATTGACACTCTGCTGGCGGAAAACTGGGGCACCGTTCGAGACACGGCAGCCGATCGTGCAGCAACGATGAACGCATTGATCGCGGAACTCAATCACTCGGCCGAAGCGCGACTGGAACCGGATCTGGCTCACGGTCGCGCGATCTTCCAAAAGACGTGTGCTCAATGCCATACGCTGTTTGACTCTGGCTCCAACATCGGACCGGAACTCACCGGCAGCAACCGCGCGGACATTGTTTATTTGCTCTCTAACATTCTTGACCCCAGCGCTGTGATGGCGAAGGAATACGCCCCCAGCATTGTTGAGTTGGCCGACGGCCGCGTGCTGACGGGCATCGTGCGTGAGCAGGAAAATGGCGCATACCTGGTCCAGACAGCCAATGAAGAAGTGCTTGTCACGCGTGAAGACGTTGAGTTGATGGAGGCTTCGGAAACTTCGATGATGCCGGACGATTTGATCTCCAAGTTGGAGTTCGAGGAAGTACGCGCTCTGGTTGCGTATTTGCAAAACCCCCAACAAACGCCAATGCTGGCCAGCGCCGATAACGTTGCCGGTTTCTTCAACGGCCAAGACCTGGCCGGCTGGCACGGCAATGAGAATTTGTGGACGGTTGAGAATGGCGAGATTATCGGCAGGAGCGAAGGACTGAACCGCAATGAATTCCTCCGCAGCGATATGCTCGCCGAAGACTTTGATCTCACGCTGGAAATCAAGCTCACTCCCAACTCCGGCAACAGTGGAGTTCAATTCCGGAGCGAAGCGATCGAAAACGGTTTGATCTCCGGATATCAGGCCGACGTGGGCGCTGGCTGGTGGGGCAAGCTGTACGAGGAACACGGCCGGGCCTTGCTGTGGGATAAGTCCGGCGAGGAGCACGTCAAAGAAGGCGAGTGGAACACGTACCGCATCGTGGCCGAAGGGGACCACGTCCGTACGTGGATCAACGGCAATCTGTGCGTTGACGTGACCGATCCTGACGGCGCACGCAGGGGAATCTTTGCCTTGCAACTCCACAGCGGCCCTGCACAGGAAGTCCGCTTCCGGAATTTGCAGTTGAAGCTGTTGGGCGAAGCCGTTGCCGAGCCAGTTGCAAATCAGCAGTAACGGCGGCGTTTGATCCGCCCATTGCGATGTCTATTGATTGGTACGAATGGTATTGCCAGCAAGCTTCAAAGGGCGGGCTGGCGATGTATCGCGATCGGTATCTATGTCCTTGCTGCTTCATGCCGACGCTCGAAGAGCGCGCTATGCATGACATTTGTCCGATCTGCTCTTGGCAAGACGACGGCCAAGATTGCCATAACGCCGCAAATGTGAGCGGCGGAGCTAATCATGGCTATTCGCTCAAGGAAGCTCGCTCGAATTTCCGCAAGTCCCACACGATGTATCGCGAATCAGACGTACCTCACTTTTCGCGAGAGTTGAGAGTGATGGATTACAAGATGCAAATGCACGCGGCATTCTGCGCTGCGATCAAATCAGGCAATGATGCCGATTGGGAGCGGGCGTTCACTGCCATGGAAGAATACGGGGAATAAGAAGAATACACAGAATGACATTCTCCGTCGCGTGTGCGGCGAAATCTGGCGTTGGTGCCATGCTTCTCGGTGCCCCGCGAGTTTTTGCATGGATTGCCCTGCTCCTTTGCGTCCACGTTGCTCGTAATCTCACTGCAGATTGCCTGTCCAACGAAAATCTCGCAAATCCTCTTCCTGGTACCTTGCCTTCGTGACAGTGGACCCCTAGTTTGTCCATTTATGCTAGCAGGCATTTCTTCACTCTGATCGTAACCATCGCATGTCTCGCTGCAATTTGCAGTTAAGCCAAGATGGCAACGCTTGGGTGCCACGCTGGCCGGCCCTACTACCATTTGGGCAAATGATTGCAGGTTGATTCGGATGGGCGTTCCATCTCGAATCCCAGTGGACCACTTACGGAGTCTTGCACGCAGGATGCAACCGCGCCCGCCGGTTCTCACGGCACCCCGTTGAGTTCTTCTCCGGTTCGCTTTGTATCCAGACGAGACCGCGCAAAGGCATTCCTGCGGGAAGCGCTGCGCACGGGTGGCAAGTTAGTCCGTGGGGGATCCATCGCGTTCAACAGAAATCGAAAGGAATTTGCAGGATGACGTTTCTTTACGCGGCCTTGATGCAAAGTATGTTGTTCACCGGCGGAACCGAAGCCAATTACAACTCGGCCTATGCGGCCGCTCGCGAATCTGGTCTGCCGCTGGTCGTGCTTGTCGGCGCGGATGAGAATCCCGACTTTCAGGCAATGAGAGACACAGTTATGCCGCAGCTGCAGTCCAGCGGATCGCTGGAGAAGGTAGCCTACGCTTCGGTCAGCACTGATCGGGAAGCTGCCGTGGCGCAAAAAATGATCAGCAAGCAAGCCTTGCCGCAACTTGTCATGTATTATCAGACAGCCGCTGGCTGGCAGCGCAAAGAACTCAGTGGACCAAATTCGGCAGACGATGTGACAAGATTCATCCAGGCCGGCGTTCAAGAGGCCAGCACGTTTGTGGCTTCGAGGAGTTCAACCGCAACGCCCTATACGACAAACTATCGCAGTACCCCGACTTATTCCACAAACAGATCCTACGCGCCCACAAATAGCTTCAACGGTTTCCGCTCCTTTGGCGGTGGTGGTCGCTTTTGTATCGGCGGCTCGTGACGATAGAAACTCCCCTCCCAGTTTGGGAGATTCTTGGGGTTGAAGTCAGTAGCGATGATGGTTCGCCGTGATCGTTTTTGACGAATTTACGAGATGGCATCGACCGGGCGACGCACGATTACGAACGTCGCCCGGTTTTGTTTATGACGCGTGAGTTGGCAGAAGTGCCATCGGACTTTCAAATCGGCAGCTGACCTTGCTGCATCTTCCGCTCAATTTCCTGGACGAGTGGCAGACAATCCGCAACAGACTCCACGATGAAGTGCGCACCTGCGGCGCGGAGTTTTTCTTCGGCCAGCTGACAAAGCTCGCGAACTTCCGCCGCTGGCAGTGCTTGGATTTCCTCTAGAGATTTGCCCACGCAATTGCCGGTCCGTGTGACACCAACAGTCCAGCAACCGGCGTTGCGTCCCGCCGTGATGCCAACGGGCGTATCATCAACTTTGATCATCGCCCAGGTGGGGTAGACGTCCAAACGCTTCGCGGCCTCGTACAGCAAATACGGCGTCGGGCGTCCCCGCGGCGCGTCTTCAACGCACAACACGCAGTCAGGCTCGTAGCCCTGCTCGCGCGCAGCAGCCGAGACGATCTCCATGAGTTCACGCGTGTAGCCAGTGGATGAGCCGATTCTCAACCCAAGCTCACGGCATTGATTGACGGCATCCACCGCGCCGGGAATCATCAGCGAGTGGTCTTTGAGCGTCGCCTTTTGGAGTGGCAGGAAATCTTCATACATCGCATCGATGTCCACTGACGTGCATTCGCGGTCAAACTTCTGCCGCCACGCCGCGCTCACTTCCGGCACGCCTGTGATGGCCGCAATATGGTCCCGCTTGGCCATGCCCATTGGCTCCCGCGCCTGCGCTGCCGTGATGGAAATCCCACGCTGTCGAAAGATCTCCTGAAAAACGATTGCCGGCGCGCAACTCCCGTGGTCGATGGTGGTGCCGGCCCAATCAAACACGATTGCCTTAAGATGTTCACAGTGACTGCTCATGCGTCTTCTCCCGTCCATTTTTGCCACGCTTTTTCCGCCAGCCCAAACGACATTGTCATTCCCGCGCCGCCAATGCCTGTGAACAAGTGAGTTGTCTCGGCAACATCGACTTGCATAAAAGCGCGGTCCGGATGCTTGGCATAGATGCCATGCCAGCGTTCGCCAATGGTCCAGTCTTCAAGTTGGATCACTTTGCGCAACTCCCGCAACATCAGGTCATCAATCTCCGCCTTGTCGAATGGCGTGATCTCTTCTCCATACTCGTGAGAGTCGCCCAGCACAACGCTGCCGTCAGGCGATTGCGAGGCCATGACGTGAATTCCAAACCGGTCGAGTTCGGGCGTCTCGTCGGCGATCCTTTTGCGCAAAGCCGGCAGAGTCGTGCAATCAGCAAACACCGCGTAATGTCGCAGCGTCAATCCGCTAGCGATATGAGGAGTGCCTGATGCGTATCGTTGTTGAGGAATTGTCTTCAACATCTGCAGCTTGCACAGCCGCAAACCAAGCGAAGCAAGAATCTCCGGATACAACGTGCGCAGGTCACTGCCGCCGCAAACGATGATTCGCTCGGCTTGCCAACGCTCGCCATCGGCCGTTTGGAGCTCGCCCGATTCAACGCGAGACACCGGAGCACCAAAACGGCAAGTCACACCGTGTTGCTCCGCTAACCAACTGGCAATTCGCGGGATCGCCGCTCGCGGATCAAGCCTGAGTTCGCTTGGGCTGTACATCGCGCAGCAAAGGTCGCTGGGGTTCGCCAGCGGAGATCGGCGCAGAGTTTCCTCCGCGCTAAGCAGCTGGACATTGTGAGATTTGCGCGCTGTGAACTCATCCAAAACCGCGGCTTCATCTTTTCGATGGGCCAGATGCAATGATCCGCATTCTTCCAGTTCCACAACCTTCGCCCGATTCAGCTCAAGCCACAATTCGCGCGAACGAAGCGCTGTCTGATGCAGCTCGCCTGCTGGCTGCCCTATCGGCCAGATCATGCCGAAATTCCGCACAGATGCGCCTTGGGCATTCGGATCGCGCTCGAGCAGCAACACGCGAAGGTTGCGCCGCGCGGCCATCCAGGCGTGAGCCAAACCCACAATCCCTCCCCCGACCACCGCGACATCAAACTTTGCATTCATCACAGGCTACTGTTTATCGCCACGTTGTGGAGGTATTCGGCGAAGTGCGAGATTGGCGGAGTCTCGCAATCCGGGTCCTTGGCAGCGTCATCCCAACGCCGCAAGTTCGCGGCATCACGGGCAAACGGTCCCAGCTCAAACTCAGCCACTTCTTCAGGCGTCATCGGGCCGCCTTGCAATTCCAGACTGACTTGCGACGGTTCACTCAATTGGCTGCGATAACAGCCATCGATCGCGCACAGATAGCGTTTGGCATCAACATGCAAGCGAATGGGCACTGTCACCGCGTTGGGAAAGATGTCGCAAAGAAAGCTACCGCCGGAATTCTCATGATGGTCATCAACGCCCTGGTCGGGGGCGTCGTCCGGCAACTCGTGCAGCAAGTGCCCAATATCGTGCAATAACGCCGCCACAATCAATTCGGGCGTAGCTTGGGCACGCTCGGCGAGTGCCGCGCACTGCAATGCATGTTGCAATTGCGAGACAGCTTCCCCGCCATACTGTGACCCTCCTCGGTGTGCGAAGAGGTCGAGTATCTCGCCGACGTCTGGCATATCAGAATTCTACGGTTGGATTGCGATGCGAATAGGCCGTTGGCTATGCGCGAACTCGACTGCTTCGTTGATTTCGCTCAGTGGAAACGTGCGTTCAACCAACTTTGCAAATGGGAAAGCCGCATGGTGTTGTTGCAAGAAGCCAACGGCGGTTGCCAGATCGGGCGGCGTGTAGTTATGAACGCCACGCACGCTTAGACATTTTCGCACAAGCGATGTGGGATCAAACTGCGCAGGCGGCGAGTCCATGACCGAACCAACCAGGACAATACGCGCGCCGATGTCGCCACACCATAACGCCGCCTCCACCGCCTTGACCGCTCCGGACAGCTCCAAGATGACGTTGATGTTGGAATCGCTTGTATCGCCATGCAGTTGACGCCAAAGTTCTGACTCACTGTCTCGCCATTGCACAACACGATCCGCGCCGAAATCGGCCGCCCGTTCCAATCGGTTGGGATCTGGATCGCAAACCGTTACTCGCTTTGCGCCAAAAGTCTTCGCCATCGCGGCGGCGGTCAAACCAAGCATGCCCGCGCCGAAGATCAGAAGGTTGGTGTCCGCAACCTCACTGGCTTCCCGAATCGCCGCCGCGGCGGTTGCTGCAGCACAGCTTGCGGGGGCGAACACCTCCACCGGGTCATCAGTTTGCAACTTGATGATGGCAGAACCGCGCCGCAACAGGATGTACTCGGCGAGGCCGCCACTTAGAGTATCCCGGCCATTCGCAATCGCGTGTCCATATTTGAACAGCTCTCGACACTTTTGCGGCAAACCGTCGAGGCAGCGGTCGCAACTTCCGCAGGAAACCGCTGGCGACCACGTCACGCGGTCGCCCTGCTGCAAAACCTCAGCGTTGATGTCTTTGGCCGGAGTTTCACCGAGTGAACACACCGTCCCCACAACCTCGTGGCCCAAGACCGAGGGAGTAGGCTCCACTCGAGTGCCGTTGATGGTGTGCAGGTCGCTACCGCACATTGTGCAACAGTCGATCCGCACGAGTACTTCGCCACTTTCGACCGGCGGAATGGACGCATCAACGAGATTCAGTTGTTGTCCTGGCCCACGAAACAAGGCCGCACGGCTTGTGGACGGTATGTCGGCAGTCAGGTTACTCACAAGGGGTCATCTCATTGTTGCGAAGAAACGTGCTGTTGACTCAAAGCGGACGCATCTGCCGTCGCAAATTCTTGCTGGTGAGATTGTGTGCCAGTGGGCTGTTTGTTTGTCAGTACACGATGAAAGTAATACACGGAAACCAACAAAGCAACGAGCGAAAGAATCGCCACGGAGATTGATGCGAGACGAAAGAATGACAGCAAAGCGCCGGTCTTCTTGAATTCCGGCTTGAACACCAACAGGCCGACGTAGGCCAGGTAGCCCATCGCATCTGCCAGGTACATCAAGAAGCCGAGGTTGCATGGGCGGCGCGAGGCGGCAATCAATCGCTCAAACAGGCTGGTGTGAAACGCTACATAAGGGATGTAGAGCCCAATGCCGCACAAGACCATAAACGCCAACGGTGAGATGTAGCCCGCCGATTGTGTCAGTGTCGCCGCCAGCACCAGGCCAAAACCGGCACACATTAACGCCAGCGTGACGCGCATGGCACGCAGGTTATTCCGAATAACAATAGCCAACGCTGCCAACGATGTGACGAACACTGCAACGATTGTCTCTGAGGTTGTGAAAATGGACGGCTTTTCCTTCACACCCAGCGATTCCCAAATCTCAAGACCGTAATCATCTCGCAAGGAACGAATGAGCGTTAGCGCCATGTACACGAGCACAAAGAGCGCTAACCCTGGCCAATAGGCAGCCACAAAGCTTCTGCGGGTGTCGCGCGTCATTGTTTCGCGCTCGGAGCGGAGTTGGCGATCCTCTTCGACCGGGGCTGGAGTCTTTTGCAACAACCAAACGGAGATGAGCAACGGGGGAAGAAAGATCAGCCCTGTGACCATCGGCATTTGGAATTCACTCACACCTTGAAGCACCAACCATTGTCCGACAGACTTCACGACACCGGACGAGATGATGAAGCTTGCGCATAACGTCGCGGACAGTGCTTCCGTTTGTTTGCGGCCTTCCAGGTATGCCAACACAAGGCCAAACACCATGCCCAGCGGAAGGCCATTGAAGAATAGCATCACTGGTTTCACCGTTGTGGGCATATAGGCAAAGCCCACCAGCGCGGCCTCGGCGAAGAGAATCAGTCCGACGATTGTCACCGCGCGGTAATGGCTCTTCATTTCCGAAACGATTTTGATGCCGATGAACTTTGAAGCCATGTACCCGGCCAGCTGCGCGGTGACCAGAATCGCTTTGAGTTCCGCGCCAAACAACTCTTGCCCGGCGTAAGTTGCGGCCGTGAACGGCTTGCGAAAGGCGTACATGCAGAAGTACGTGCAGAACGCTGCGACAGCCGCTAGCGCAAGCTGGAAGGTTCGCTTTTGACCGCTGGGCTGTTCAAGCATCTAGGGGAGCAGTTCAGTCCAAAGTTCGATGTGAGACCGGAAGCGATCAATGTATCGGATTCGGCCGCGCGTCGTTTGGGAAACCGCAAGCTTATCACCTGCCGCCGCCAGCACATGCCACTCGAGGTTGCCTTCGCGCAACCATCATAATTGCTGCGACCGTCTAAACACGAAATTCACATTCAGCCGGCAAACTTTCTGTGGAAGGGACAATGTCGCACGGCACAATTCAGCCGCTGTCGCTAGCAGTGAGCAAACTTTAGAGAAATTCGAAAATTTCATCTCGAAGCGAGCCATAGCTTTGCGACGAAACGGCGCGGAATTGTCATTCTTGCAAATTTGCCTGAGCCCCATTTGAGTGACATGTTTCCTACGCAGGCTCTTTTTGCGCGCATGGAGCGCGCGAGCTTGAGTCCAAGTCTTTGACTGGCGATTTAAGAAGTTCTAACGATTGCGCGAGAGTGGGCGACTCTTGTTGTTTGTCTCCGCGCAGCTTGGGGGAAACGATGCGTTTTTTGGCGTTTGTCGCTGTTGTGGTGACAAGTGTTGTGCCACCGGGAGTGGCCGTGGGCGATGTCTATCTCACCGGCGCCCAAGAGGTCTACCCCACTGGTACATACAGGCTGGTCTACCAAACGGTTTGCGAGGAGCAGCAGTGTACGGCCTACCGTGTGGTCACCGAGACCCAGTACGAGACCCGGCGTGTGGTGAACTATCGGGATGTCTGGGAAACTCAGGTGCAGGAACGTCGCTACACGGTTCAGCGGCCGGTTTGGGAGACCAATTACCGTCAGGAGCAGTACACCGTGCTCAAGCCGGTCTGGGAGACGCGCGTTGAGGACCGCAGCTACGACGTCGTCCGCAACGTTATGGAGACGCAGTACCGAGAAGAGCGCTACACGGTCCAACGGCCGGTCTGGGAGACCGCCGAGCGAGAAGAACAGTACTGCGTACAGCGTCCCGTTTACGAAACGCACTACCGCGAAGTTTGCAAAGTCAACTACCAGCCGGTCACAACCTACAAGACCCAGTATTCAGATCAGGGCTGTTGGACGACGCAAACGGTGTGCAAGCCTGGTCGCGTTCGCGAGGGCCTGCGTTGGTTGTCAGCCCGCTGCGAAGTCGATCCGGCAACTGGTCAAACGGTGTATCATCGTGGCGGCTTGCACTGGGTGCCGATTCAAGGCCCCGCGCGCTACGAGACTCAACGAGTCTGGCAACCGAACATCGTCGCGCAGCAGATCCCGGTAACGACAGTTCAAGCGCAAACTGTGCGAGAACAGGTGCCCTACCAGGTTTGCCGCATGGTGCAAGAAACGGCCGTCCGCAAAGTGCCTTACCAGGTATGTCGAATGGTCTGCGAAGAAAAGGTTCGGCAAGTGCCGGTGCAAGTTTGCCGGCGCGTTGTCGAGCGCGTCGAAAACAAAGTGCCGGTGCAAGTTTGCCGCATGGTGCAAGAAACGGCCACTCGGCAGATCCCCGTTAAAACCTGCCGCATGGTTTCAGAAGAACGCGTGGAACAAGTTCCCGTGCGAACTTGTCGCCGCGTGGCTGTCGAGCGCGAGATACAAGTGCCGCATTGTGTGCAGAAACTCGTGCCGTACACATACACGGTTCGTCGTCCAAGATGCGTCGTCTATCGCGTTCCGGTCGATCCATGCACCGGAGCGGACCTGGCTCCCGTTGGACCAGCGACAACCGCACCATCGACCAATCCGATGACCTCGCCCGGTACAACCTTTGGAACTCCTACTCCTGCTGATGCTGGCGGTACTGACGCAACGAGCGGAGATACAGCGCCGCCGAGTTTGCCATCGGGCTCGACTGGCAGCGCATAGCGCGTCAATAACACGCAAAGAAACAAACCCCTTCGAGCCAATGAGACTCGCAGGGGTTTGCTCATTTTCGGGAATACAAACTCAATAGAGCGATCCGCGAATCACTCTTCCGCATCCTTGGCGTGAATGCTGCGTTGCAATCCTGGCACAACCGCATTCGTCAAACCACGAATCGTATTGTCATGCGAAAGAACCTTCGCTTCGCCGACAAAGTACGAATGGAAATCGGCGACGATCAAGTTGTAGGTTTCTTCGGAAAGATCAAGTTCTTCGCCAATGACAACTTCCGCAGGCGATTCCAGGCCTTGAATCTTGTCGCCGGTCTTCAGAAAGCGAGAAGTGACCCAACCTTTGCCCTGCACCCAGAAAGGATGGCCATCACTTGTTTCTAGCGTGATCTTGTCCGTCACTATGCGGAAGAGCTTGTCGGGGGGGCGCACTGTCGTTCGCAAAACCGCCTTATAGGCGATTTCTCCGGAATTCGGATCTTGCGCCAAAACGCGATCACCGATCTTGATTTCCTCAACGGCAACCAGCCCTCGTTCTGTCCAAATCGGCGTCCCCGCTCTCAGGCATTCGTGAAAGCGCGGAGTTGAACCTCTGCCGACTTCGCTGCCAGAACCAGAAGCGCCGGTTCCGCCTTCGTCGGCAATTCGCACAGTTTCCGTTTCGTAGTTGCTGACGACTTGTTTCTCGCCGTCAATGAAGACGCCATTGCGGTCATTCCACCATTCCCACCAGATTTCCGGTTTCGGGCCGAACTGCTCGCCAGTTGTCAGCGTTAAGATCTCAGCAACGCGTTCATTTTGCGCGGCCGTTCGAGCGTTCTCGTTAGCAATCGCCTGCTCACGCTGTTGAGCGATTCGCTGAGCGTTTGCCAAAGCTCGGGCGGCAGTATCGCCTGCATCGCCTCCTTGTCGGGCGATTCGTTGATACGCTCGATCCAACACGGAGACCTGCGTTGCGTCACGACCTTCTCTCGCCAGCGAATGGCGATAGACCAACTGCCCGCCGCGGCCTTCGTAGATTTCGGCACGGCTGATGATCGGCGTGAACATGCTGGCCAAGAGTGCCGGCACATATTCTTGTTCGTTGCGCAGCTTCAAGAGCGAAGCGGCCAACTCACGTGTGCTTTCCCATTCGGCGTAAAGAGCGTGACGTGCCAAAGACAGCGTCGCCTCGTGCTGCGGCATGGAAGACACAGCTTCCAGCGCCAAGGTCGCCAGTTCCGGGCTGGTGCTACTGAGCGTTGCTTCAATGGCTTGAATCGCCAGTGGGTCGTCGATTTCGGACAACTGCTGGAGTCCAACCTGTCGCCGATTGACAGACTTGTTGGTCAGCTGCTCTGCGATCTTCTCAAGTTTTGGCAACCAGGTCCGATTGGCGTTCCTTTGAATCCGCTCCAACTCTCGGACCGCGTCGATCTCCTCTTGCAACACCCATTGGTTGTTTACTCGCCGATAGCCCAGCTCGGCCCGAGCAATGGCATGATCCGGCTGATGATGCAAAACGCGAGTCAGGTGGCTGCGGGCTTGCTGGGTAAGCCCCTGCTGTGCACACCAGCGGGCCAACTCAAGTTGATCTTCGGCGGTGTCAGCAAACTCTTCGCGCTTGTTGCGATATTTGAACAGCTTAGGCTGCTTCTCAATCAGCTGCGGCAACTCGTCAAACTTGACCCATTTGTTTTGGTAGCGAACAAAGCCGGACCGCCACAAGGCTGGCTCACAATTGGGATCGAACTTCAACGCCGCCTGCAAAGCATTATCACGCGCTGCGTTATCCCCCGCGGCTTCATGTGCGAGGGCTTGTTCAACAAGCTGTCGCGCAGTCGCCTGATCGTTTGTCTCGCCGGCACTTGCTTGAGTGCGTTCTCCTATTAACGCGCACGCGGCAGAAAGCATCACTGCCCACATTGATCCTCGCAACAATCGTCGGGCCATAATCTTCTCCCTTTCTCTGGCCGAAGCTGCATCGCGCGACGCACGATGAACTTTCAACGCTATGGATCCAAGAAACATAAGCGGCGTCTAAGTCCGTCACCGTGAAATGTAGTCGTTCCCGGTGGCCATTTGCAAATTAGTTTGACACTCCGAGCGAATCTTGCTGATGCAAACGTCCCGCTATCCTCTCAAGACCCCCTAAATAGCAGGTGTGGAGAAGTTGAGCCTGGTATCTCGCTGTGCATCCCCAGCGGCATTGTTTTGCACGGCACTCAGGGCAGCAGGATGGCACACAGCAGAATCCTTGCAACCGAATCGGGAAATCGTTCGCCCCCCGCGCGAGTGGCAATCGCAAACAATGTGAAGCGATGGCCTTTGTTCTTGGCGAACTGTTCTTAAGTGCAGTCGTCCGGAATGATCTCAACGGAGAAGTCCGTGGAATTTAAATCGGGTGATTGTCGATTCGGAGCGGATGAGCTCGGACGGATCGCCAGGGCCAGGTACACGTTTCCCTCGCGGTCGAAATTGGCGAACTCGTCGATGCCGGCGACCGGGACGGCAGGATTATGCCATCTGTTTCCTTTTCCACAGATGTTTATGCCAAGCCGGGCCATTTTACTGTGATAGGTTTCTCGCCAACCGCTCGCAGACAGCCATCGTCGTGGTGCAAGTCCTTGATGAGTAGAAAAGCGAGATCGTCATAACACATGCCACCGATGTTCGGAGAGCTGCCGACTATTGGCGTGCGTGTCTTTCATGTGTGCTAAGCACACAAAGTCAGCCTTCCAAGAGTTTGGCAACTTTGGGAATACGCAGCGATGGCGGTAATCGACCGTTTCCTTCGATTGAACCACGGCTTCTTGGGGAAGTTCATTGCATCGGCTGATGATCCCGGGTTCGTGACATCCGGACCAGCCAAAGGGCACTTGATCGTGTTTCCGCGAGAAGAAGTGGCCATTACTCAGGGCACTCAACGTCCGTTCGTCGCGAACTCAACAAACGTCGTGCTCTACAATCGAGGCATCGACTATCGCCGCCACGTGATCGCCGAAATTGGCGATCATTGCGACTTCCTTGACGTGGAAGACGACGTAATCGCTTATTGGCTCAAGAAGGTCCTAGGGCAAACAGGCACAAGTTGGCAGGCTGAGCAACCGTTTGCCGTTTCCATCGCGGTTGCCTCCAGTCGCCTCTTCCAAACGCAAGGAGAGTTGTTCGATCTTGCGCACAATTCCGGCGATGTGGAGCAAATCAATCGCCTGGTTCATTCCGTGCTTGAACAAGTCGTGGCATGTACCGCAAGAACAAGCCATGGCATCGACTATCAAACGTGCCGAGATGAACATTGGCGGCTCGTCTTTCAAGCCCAACGGCTGATCTGTAAAGACTATGCGGAACCTCTCACGACGGAGCGCATCGCCCGGTCCCTTGGCGTGTCGCGTTTTCATCTGTGCCGAATCTTCCGCCAAAACACCGGAACTACCATACATCGCTATCTGAACAATCTGCGACTGCGCAAATCAACGGCTCTGCTGCGATACGGAAAGCTCAACATCACATCAATCGCTCCTCACATTGGCTATTCCAGTCACAGCCACTTTAGCAGCAGCTTCCGCGAGAGCTTTCGGATGACTCCCCAACAATGGCGGGAACTCAGCCGGACACGTCAACATTCAATGAGTTGAGTGCTCGTTCCAGGACGTGATCTGGACATCTCAAAAAAGTTTCGGCCCTTATCGAGGGTGCCAGGGGTAACTCGTTACCCGTGTGCGTAACCGCTTGCCGATTTCCTGCAAATACGCTCCTGACCCTCCATGCAATGGCCGCGAATTTCCTGTTGTCTACAGACGCAACTCGGAACCAGACAGCACGAGAATAAGAAGCCCCGGCCTCCTGGCCAGACCGGTGTTGCCCGCCGCAGATACATGTCTACAAGGTGCTCTAAATGCAGATTGCGCTGCCATCTCGGTACTGGCCAAGAAGTTTCCGGGATTGTCGAGGGTGTCGAGTATTGTTGAATCAAGACACCAAGCTTCCCCAGAGGATTTCGCACGACGAAACCATAGGCATTTGATCAAGCGAGGCGGAAATCGACGTCAATTTCGGCTGAGCAAGAAACGTGAAATGCAAACAACCTACCACTATGATGTAGATCAGGAAGATTGGCGCATGCGCGCTTCGCTGATAATTGACGAGTGAATTGCGACGCAACACTCAAACAATTGGCCAAAGGGACACTTCCTCAAGATGGAAACTTCGCCTCCGTCTCCGCTGCTGTTGATACCACTAGCCATTGTCTACCTCACACAAACAGTGATGCTCGGCAATCTAAGCCTGGCCACGAAGCAATTGGTTGGCAAGGGCGCGCTCAACATATGGACGTATGTTTTTTTCACGCCGATTATCCTCGCCTCATTAGATACAAAAGCAGTCCCAGTGCTTGAAGCACCAATACTGTGGACTCGCGCGCATTTCGTCGCGATCATCACATGTATGCTGGTTCTAGGCGAGGCGTTTCTTCGCGCCGCAGTGACCAGAGGCACGGTCCGACTTGCTCATTTAGCAGAGAATAGCGGAAACGCCAAAGAACTGGTGGAAGCTGTTGATGCCCTTGCCGTTCTTGGGCTGGATGACATGGCAATTGTGGGCTTGCGTCGACTCGCAGAGATGGATCCTCGATCTTCACGGATTTATTCCCACCTTGCGTCCTTATACGGAATCCAGCGTCGATTTATCCGTGCAGAGAAAGCTGCACAGCGCGCGATTGAACTCGATCCCAATAATCCGTACGGCTACTATTATTTGGGAATGGCTGCGTTCGAACTTGAACAATTCGATTTAGCGAATCAATCCTTTAAGAGTGCCAAGCAACTCGGCCTGAACCTTCCGGACTCTTTTTTCCCGAAACAATCGGAGCATTCCAATGACACTCTTTGATGACGCATGGGGACTAGCAATCTTGCCCTTTGCGGCGGCAGCAATATTGAGTCCTTTTGCTGCCTATATCCAGGCTAAGTGGCGCCGAAGGCACTCGTGATCAACGATGTGATCAAATTCTCATTGTAGGAAGTTGAGATGTGGGATGTTATTGCTTCTATCCTCGCGTGGGTATTATTTGCGGTTTCCATCCTCGCAATTCTAAGAATGTTCTTTGACCGCCTGCTCATGGTAATGCTGTATGGACGATCTCGGTATCAATCATGCCGCGCTGTCACTTCGATGTTGGGTCTAAAGTCTCAAAGGATTCTGACACAGCGAATACTTAAGTGGTTATTGTTTCTGATTGGCGCGCTCGCGTTGGCCGAACATCTTCAGCGTTCCCAGCAACCCTGGCGAAACCTCGGGCAACTTTGGTTGCCAATGATTGCTCTGATGGTGGGCTGTGTACAGTTCTTTGGACAAATGCGTCCTGGGGTTATCCTCGTTCTCGGTGCATCCGAGCCTCAATCAATGCGGCTTCATGAAAAACTGTCAAATGCGCTTTTTCCGCACCGAGTCGTTAGCTTGTTGGAGAGTCCAAGGACGATCGAATCGGTTTCTGTACGAACGCCGGGTGATTGCTTCCGTGTCACTCTTGGCGATTGGCGAGACACGGTTTGGCGATTCGCCAGGTCCGTGTTGCTGGTTGTAGTCGACTTGCGCACGATTACGCCACCGGTTGAAGAGGAACTCGCATTCATCGTCAGAGAAGATCTCCAATTCAAAACCATTCTGCTCAAGCCAACTGCGGACCGCCTACACATTCCGCAGCTTCATGATTGCAGCATAGTCGACACCGAAGAAGCGTGTCTGGAGCAGGTGCGGCAAACATTTGAATCCTACAAATCTTTGCCATCAGAGCGCCATTAATTGACCTAAGCGCCGAAGCGAGCTCCTCCCTGGGCCGCGGACCAATCGTCAAACTAGCAATGGCAAAAGTGATTCCCGTGTCCTTAGTCCGCTCGTCGCGCCAAGGTCTACTCCGCAATCGCTTCCATCACCCGATTCACAATACCTTCCAAAGCCGGGGTCCAGCGAAGGACGATCACCAGGTCGTGCTCTTGATCGACAAAGATGTAATTGCCGCCGAAGCCTGAGGCACAGAAGGCCGATTCCGGCGCGGCGGAAGCTTGAG
>CALJLD010000215.1 GCA_937982665.1 uncultured Planctomycetales bacterium | reverse complement strand
CATGAGTGCGGGTTATTCCGCCGCGCGAAAGCTTGCTTGTCATACCGCATCTTCCAGTTGATCTGGCAGCAAGCATCTTTGGCAAGCTTTGCGCAGTCGTCAGGTTGCTGGCATGAAATAAGACGCACCTGGCGATTCCGTTCGTTGACGTCAACTCGCTTCTGCTTGTCCGCCGATGAAGTCTGTCGGGCGACGGATCGCTTTTCCCCATAACACGCGAGTTCCCATGTTTCCGCGCGCGCTTCACCGCTTGCAGCTACCAATCTTCTCTGGCTGCTGTCTTGCCGTTTTCCTTACTTTCCCGCCAGCGGCTTGTGCTCAGCAATCAACGCTGCAATTGATTCCGGCCCAAGGACAAGCCAGCAAAGCAACTGACGAAGATCGCGTCGCGCGGCGACCGGAATCGCCGGTCATCACCGCCGTCCGACCATTGGATCTCAGCGGCGGCAATGTTGAGCAATCGCTTGAGAATGCGTCAGTCTCCGCGCCTTCGGATGAATTGCGCCGGCGAATCTCCGCCGTGCTGGAGACCTACAAACAAAAGCGATTGAACAGTGGCGAAAACAGTCCCTGGCAGGTGATGCACCGCGTTGTCGCATACGGCGTGGACACAAAGATTGAAGTGGGCCGTCCAGGCGGCGCTCAACAGTCGGCAATCGGTTGGTTGCTATACAACCAGCCTTTCCGCGGCCAGCGGATTTTGTCCGCCCGGCAGAACTCAGTGTTCGGCGTCGACGGACCTGGCGTGCAAGGGCATTCAGGGCAGTTGTTGGCCATCCTCGCGCAAAGCCGACTCCAGCGGGACTATCCCATTCGCGTAGGCGGAGAGGAATTCACCGTAGAGGATTTGATTCGATCGGAACAATGGACGTGCCGGGCCGGAACCGAATTGACGTTCAAGCTCATCGGGCTCTCGCACTATTTGCCATCAGACGCAACGTGGAAAGCTTCCAACGGCCAGGAGTGGTCCATGGAACGCCTGGTGCGAGAAGAAATTGCTCAGCGCATTCAAGGGGGCACGTGCGGCGGAACGCACCGCCTGATGGGCCTGACGTATGCCGTAGTCAAGCGAAAGCAGCAAGGTCTGGCAATCACGGGAGAATTCGCCAGGGCCTCCACGTACATCAATGAATACATTGACTACGCGCTCAAACTGCGCAATCCCGATGGCAGCTTCAGCACATCGTTCCTGGAACGGCGGGCTGCCAACCCGGATCCGGAAGTGCGGCTCCGGACCACCGGCCACATTCTTGAATGGCTGTCCTTCGCCGTCGCCGACGAGGTGCTGCGCGAACCGGAGATTGTCGAGTCCGTCGAGTATCTGACCGGACTGCTTGAGCAATCGCCCGAGCGGAATTGGTCAATTGGCCCGCTCGGGCACGCATTGCATGCGTTGTCAATTTACGAGCAGCGCGTTTGGGGCGAAACGCCAGCCGCGACCGCTACATCGATTTCGCCCGAGGGCGACGAGTAGCGGCAGCGACGAGCTGCACTTTCGGACACTGGCTATTCTTCTTCAACCACAATGGCCGTCGGCACGTCCGGAACTTGCGAAGGTGCGGCCTTCCAACCGAAGACCAACCAACCCGGCGTGGTCTTCACGTTGTGCAACCACATGTCGCCAGCTTGGGCCCAACGGTCCGGCAGCGGGCGGCTTTCGGCAATCAACTCTTCCTTGAAGGTCTTGCCAAAATTGGTCCGCAGCCGGCGGGCCAAGCCAGTGATCGCCAAGGGTAAGACTTGCCCTTCCTGATAATCAGGCGGCAACGCGGTGAGGTCTTCACGGCGGGCGACGACATCACCCGGTTGGAATCCAGCAGGGTTCTGCACAAACCGATATTTGACGGTGATATTCATTGGCACATTGTCCGGTTCGTCGCCTTCGGAGTAGAAGCTCAAACCACGAATGACGAGCGTGACGAGTTCCCCATCCGCACGAACAGTCACGGGATCAACCGGTGCGAACTTGATTGTCCAGCTCCGTTCATCTTCCGGCGGCACCATCTGCTCCGGGACTTCGCCCAACAGCTCGCCAATTTCTTCAATGAACTCATCGCGGTTCACCGTGCGGCCAGCGAGCATGGCCGACATTGTGGCGTTGATCGCGCTCTCGTGTGCGGAAACAACAATGTCATCGGAAGCTGCCAGGTCCGGGGGACTGGTGGTCGCGGCGATGCCGCCTTGTTCGTATTGTCGCATCACAAACAGCAAACCTGCTGCGGAGCTGCGTGCATCAAAAGTTTGCGGGAAGAGTCCTTTGTCCAGCAAAGGCTTGCGAAACTTCTCGTAGTAGTCGCGATTGGCTTGAGCCAAACGTTCGTCAGCGTTCAAGTCCATTTGCTCTTCAATGCGATCTTCCGCGTGACGCGAGGCAATAAAGTCCGCTTCAGGGCGAGACTGATGAACCTTGCGCTCCGCGACTCGCGTGACGAGACCGCGGATCCACGGATGCTTTTTGCCAACGTCAATCCAATTGGTGTTGCTGTAAGTTTGGGCTTGGGCGTTGCTGCCGAAGCCGGTGAACCCGTATTCATCAAAACTGAATTGCTTGGTGGCGGTGAACTTTGTGGTGCCGTCACTATTGATAACAATGCCGCGGTTGTAGCCCATGGTGTTGGAGTACGTCGTTCCAACGAAGATGTTCTCAAACACGGCGCGACCTTCGGCCGGGACAAGGCGTGCGTGAACGTCGCCAACAGTTCGAGCTTTGCCCTGAATGCTGGTGCCGAGAATGACGTCCGTCACGTCCGAGACCTCGTTAACGCTTTCGGTAAACCCGGCGGTGGCCAGGGAGGGCGAGACATGAAAGATCAGGTTCGGCAGCCAGAGCCGGTCACGAATTTGCATGGTTAAATCGCTCGCCAGACCGCGGCTTTCCAGCCAGTTGATCTGTTCCGCCACGCTTTGCATCGCGCCGGCATCCGCACTTTGCTGATAGCTGACGATTGCGTTGGCCAGTTCGCCCATGCGTCGAGCATATTCGCCCTGGGCATTGGGGTCTTGAGCGATCAACTGCAGCTGTGTGTAGTGACGGAGCGCCGCGCCGTAGTCGGCAAACATCGGCAACTGCAGGCCGTCGTATCCGCTTTCAAACTGATCCGCCGCGGTTTGCAACACTTCCACATCCGGAAGTGGGGCGGCAAGCGTTAGTTGAAGAGCATCCCAATTCAAGTAGCTTCGCCAACCATCTGCCGTTCCGCCGCCGGCCATGAACCTTTGCAAACGGCCCCCGGACTCATTGACACGCGCGGCCGCGGCGGCAAGGGAAGCCTCATCCGGCCCAGCGAAGTTGCCGGCTGCCTGGCGTGCTTGATCCGCCAGCGCGTCCAAGCCCGGTTGGCTTAAGTTACTGATCCATCCGGCCAAAGCTTCACGTACGGCAACAAATCGCCGCATTTGAAGGCCGTTCGATGTGCCGCTGTACTTGGCTAGCACCATCTGCAGGACGTTCATGTCCACTTGGGCAGCCGGATCAGAAGCCAGGTCTAGCTGTGCGGCCAGGTCATTGTTCTGCAGGTAGGTATCCCAACCTTCCCCAAATCCGGAGCCTGCAAGCCAACTGCGCAATTCGCCCAGACTTTGCCGAACTTCTAAAGCGCTGCCAACTCCTTGTGCGGCAGCGGTAGCTGGCATCAACGCGATAGCGGCCAAAGCAGTCGCGATCGCAACTCGACGCATGCGATCCTTCATCGTTAAACTCCTGCGAAATATGGGGATAGCGCGAAGGTCCACCGGATACATACAGGTTCTTACCACGAAATGCCAAAATATGGCAAGCGTCGCAAGCTCCCCAAACGGCAAATCTCAAATATCTTAGCTGATTTTGTCAAATAGAACATTTTATCCATGCGGACCGTTTTTCCTAATGTCTGCTCAGGCTAGATTAGTCCCTTTGCCTGCTGGCCAGAAATCGCCATGAGGCCGGAATGCCAAGCGGCATACCCCTCTTTCAGCGATCATGCCCCAGCGGCAATCTGCTCGGACTTGGCACCGGGCATCAAGTCAGGGCGATGCGCTTAGGGGCAATGAAGACGCCCTTAGTGCCGCCATTTTCTTTGGGGCATTTCTTGGGGACAGATTTTGGGGCCAGTCACCGGGGCGAGAATTCGAATTGGAGGATGTTGTTAATGATGGCTAGGGTTGCCGGCTGGCTATGTCTCACTGTCGCCGTTCTTGGCGCTCTGACAACCAGCAGCACGGAAGCATCCCAAGTTCACGAAGGAAGCGTGCATTGGATGACCAACTACCGCGACGCCATGCGGGCGGCGCGCGAACAACAGAAGATGCTCTTCATCCTGTTCTCCGACTCCGAGAACCCTCAAGTTGCCGAGGTCTATGAAGAGAAATCCCTTGCTCCGGAGTTATCGCAGGAACTGATCGATCGCTACGTGTGGCTCAAAGTCGGAACGGACGCCACGATTGATGTCGAAGGCCAACCCCAGCGCTTGTTGGCACACGCCGCATTCGCGGAAATGCAAAATCGTGAAGGCATCGCGGTCGTCGATCTGGAAAACACGCAAGCCAAACACTATGGCTATGTCGTCAGCCAGTTCCCGTTCAAACGCGGTACTTACTATGGCCGCACAAAGACCGAAGTCATCCTGTCGCTGCCGCCTGGCAGTCTGACACAACGCACCATGGTCTTTGCCGTGCGGATTCATCCGGAAGGTCCTCAGAGCACTTTTGGCGAACCCAACAATGTGCTGCTTGCCGAAGCCGAAGCCCAATCGCGCTATCAGGCCCAAATTGGCGTGCAAGGACATCATTCCTGGGAATCACGTTTCCATCGCATCAACGCCCGATTGCCCGGTGGGCTTCGCTCGCAGGAGGTTGTTGCCGAAAGTTGGCCAGGCAAGACACTCGTCGATGCGTGCATCGATTGTGTCGACAGCTGGCGGCAATCGTCGGGACATTGGGGAGCCGTCCGCCGTCGGCAACCACTCTTCGGGTTTGACATCAAACGCGGCCGCAACGGCATCTGGTACGCCACAGGCATATTCGGAAACCGTGGAAGCTGATTAAAAGCGGACTTGCGGAATTAGACTTCTGGTCCGGCTTCAATCATCGTGGCTACCAACATCGCGCGTGACCGACTTTGCTCGGTCCGCGCGATTTCTTTTTGCCTCTTCGGCAGTGGAAGAATGCGTGCAAGCGAAGTGAAGTGATGCCTCGGATCATCCTCACTTGCATTCTGAGTCAACGGAGAGTTTCGCGCAGCTCAGGCTGAAATCGCGCAACTGGCTACGCTCGAATGTTCGGCGCGTGGTTCACCATGCGGTAAAATGTCAGGCAATGAGAAAACTGGGCATGCTGGGCGAATGCCGCTTCACAACGGAAGCCGCAGCGGAGCTTGAGAAAGCGTGGTAGGCTGCCTATTCCACCCGCCAGAATCACGCCTTGAATTTCAAATGCAAATGCGCCCGCAAGCGGTCATGTTGAAGAACGGGAAAGCACGTCCAAACAAAGACTGGCGGACCGTCGGTCTATTGTCTCTGTTGGCGTTGCTGTTGTGCGGTTGCGGTGAAGAC
>CALJLD010000214.1 GCA_937982665.1 uncultured Planctomycetales bacterium | reverse complement strand
CCGGGGTTACGCCCGGCGTTACACCCTGGGTCACGGGCGTTTTTGCCGGGGTTACGCCCGGGATTGAGGGCGACTTGAGAGGTTCGAGACCAGGAGCGCTCGCGCGAAAGGTAACGCCCTCGCGCCAGCTCGAAAATTTTGCGAGGAAGAGCATTCTCCTATCAAGCCGCGAAATGGCTCTTTGCCGATGTGCAGCTTTTGTGGCAGAGCGCGCTTCCGTCATTCCCGTGAAGACGGGAATCCAGTCAATGGCACGCCGTGACGCTTGGTGAAACAACAACGAATGACAAAGCAACACATCCCACGCTCGAATTTAAGAGCGACAAGTCAATTCAAACTTGACTGGATTCCCGCCTTCGCGGGAATGACGATTTGTGGAGCGCATATTGTGCGCGCGAAGTACGACGCCGCAGCAGGTATTAGTTCGCGCGCGCAAGTGGATAACGCATTCATGGTCACCCGTGCTGCGCGATGTGACCATGCCACCTATGGCACGCTGCCACCCACTTTTTTTGGCGAACCACTTTCTTGGCTACAGCTGGTGAAACACCGCATGTTGCCAAGCGCCCTTAAAGGTCGTCGCCCATGGATTTGCGCTGCTCGTCGCGGTCGTAATCAATTAAGGCTTGGATGACTGGTTCCAAGTCGCCGACGATCACCTGGTCGAGCTTGTGGATGGTCAGATTGATGCGGTGATCCGTGATGCGGTTTTGCGGAAAGTTGTATGTGCGGATTCGCTGGCTGCGATCGCCTGAGCCGACCAGCGTCTTGCGTTGTTCGGCCCGCTTCTTTGCTTCTTCCTGTTGCTTGTGCTCATAGAGCCGGGTCTTGAGCACGCGAAGCGCTTTGGCGAGGTTCTTGTGCTGGCTCTTCTCGTCCTGGCACTGAACCACAATGCCGGTCTCATAGTGCGTGAGGCGGACGGCGGATTCCGTTTTGTTGACGTGTTGCCCGCCGGGTCCACTGGCGCTGAACTTGTCCAGGCGATAATCGTCCGACTTGAGTTCGACTTCGACATCTTCCGGCTCGGCCATGACAGCGACCGTTGCGGCCGAAGTGTGGATGCGGCCCTGCGTCTCGGTTTCGGGAACTCGCTGGACGCGGTGGCCACCGCTTTCGTACTGCAGCTTGCGGTAACAATCCTCGCCTTCGATTCCCAGCACCAGTTCTTTGAAGCCGCCAAGTTCCGTCGGGCTGGCGTCCAGGATTTCAAACTTCCAGCCTTGCTGGGCTTCGACAAACCGCTTGTACATCTCGAAGAGATCCCGCGCGAAGAGCGCGGCTTCGCTACCGCCGGTTCCGGCACGGATTTCCATGACGCATCGCGCGCGGTTGGCGTCCTCACCGCCGATGGTGAGTTCCAGCAAATCGTCGTAGATCTCTTCGCGGTTCTTTCGCAGCTTGGGCAACTCGGCTTCGGCCAATTCGCGGAGTTCATGATCGTCGCCTTCGATCATCTCGGAAGCTTCGGCAATTTGCGTATTGAGAGCTTTGAACTTCTTGTACTTGGTGGCCAGCTTGGCGAGCGACCCTCGCTCCCGGGCGACCGAGGCGATGAGTTGGGGATTGGATTGCACTTCCGGGTCAAGAAGTTGCCGATCCAGTTCTTCAAATCGCGCCAGCTTTTGCTCTAACATTTCTTGCATGGCAAGTCTCAGCGATATTCTCTAGGCTCCCGCCGTTGCGGGAACAATGGCTTCTGGATTCCCGCCTGCGCGGGATTGACGAAACGAAAGTTCGGTGTTGTCCAGCTATCTAGTTCTTCCAACCGCGCATGAAAAATCGATCGCCCGCGGCAGTGCGCAATGACGATCGATCTTTGAATGTATCGGCTAAGATTCGGCTTCGACGGGTTGCTCCGGAGCCTTCTTCTTTTTCTGCAGGCTGGCGTAACCGCCGGAGAACTTCTTCTGGAATTTCTCGATACGGCCCGTCGTGTCAACGTACTTCAATTTGCCTGTGTAGAACGGGTGGCACATGTTGCAAATATCGATACGCAGTTCTTTGACGGTGCTGCGGGTTGTGAACGTATTGCCGCAACCGCAACGGACGTCAGTTTCCATGTATTTGGGGTGGATATCCGCTTTCATCATTCCGCTCCAGATGTCAGACACCCGCGAATATGGCAGGTTCGTCACTTTTTCGCCGGCCTTTGCGGCCGGAACGTTGGTCAGTTGGCCCGATTGCCGGGCAAATTGCGAATTTCGCATCGTATCCAGTTCTATGATTTTCGGCAAGCCAGGCGCAAAAAAGCATGCGCAAGTGGAGGCTTGTCGCTCTTAGATCCTCAGCCGACGCCGTGTGAAAATGCGGATTCCTGCAAAATCTCCGGGGTCAAGGGAATTTGCGTGGGACTTTCCGCAAAACTTCATGAAATGACCTACCTTTCTGTGATTGCCATGAATAACGCAAACCATCCATGCATTTGGGCACTTTGATGAAACGAGACCAGCGCACCATCCTGCACATTGATGATGATCCGGCGATCCTGCGTTTCGTCAGTGCTGGGCTAAGCCAACATGGGTACGACGTGATCTCATTGAGCGATCCGACATTGGCAGGTCAAAAACTGCTGGAGTCCGACGCTAGCGTTGTGTTGATGGACGTGGACATGCCACAGATTGATGGCCTGACCTTGCTGAAGCAATTGAAGGCTCAAGACGGTGGTGTGCAAGTCATTATGGTCACTGGGTTGGTTTCCATGAGCACAGTGCTGCGGTCCATGCGGTATGGCGCGGAAGCATGCGTGTTCAAGCCAATCACGGACCTCTCGGCACTATTGCGATGCGTAAATGCCTGCTTCGTTAAACTCGATCGATGGTGGGATACCTTGATCGAGTTGCGCAGCTTGAAGCGGCAAGAGTTGGGGCAGACAAAAGCTGACACTTCGGCTGCAGTCATGCAGGCTGAATAAGCACTATCTGCCCCAACCGCAAAGACTCGCAACATCGATGACTGACAACACGACCCCCAACGACGAACTTGTAGCTGGGTTTGTTGAGGAAGCAGCTGACTTGCTGCAAGATTTGCCTGAGCGCGTTGACGATTATCAACGTGATGCCAGCAATTCCGAAGCGATCAATGTCGTCTTCCGCGGCGTTCACACGATCAAAGGCAATGCCGGCTTCTTCGGGCTGGTAGCGCTGAAGCAATTCTCTCACAAGCTTGAAGACGTGTTTGACGAAATCCGTCAAGAACGTCTTGAGATGCGCGACGAATTGTATCGTGTCCTGGTTGAATGCCTGGACATGCTGGGCGCGATGATCTCGGAAGTTGCCGAAGGGGTTTACGCGACAGAGCTTTCTGATCAACAAGCCGAGTTGCTGACACGACTGGAATCGCTGGCAGCCGATGGCTCATCCGGCACGCCCGAAGCGAAAATCCTCAGCGAGTTGCTTGAGCTGGCTGAGGAGACGGCGGCCGCGACAGCTCCCGAAGCTCAAAAGTGGTCGCAGCGACTCAAGGCGCTCGCCTCGTCGTTCTCGCCGGAAGAGGGCGGCCAAGAAGGCGAGGGTGAACTGGCTGAGGATGCCGCGGCGGCTCTCACGCCGGAAGATTGCATTCAAGAAACTTACCAGTGTGCCGGCGAGGATGTCACTCCGCGCGTCCGCGACCTGTTGAAACTCTTTACTTCGCTGAACGCCGGCGAATACGAATCGACAATGGGACAACAATTCCTGGATACGTCCGAGGAATTCGCGGCCTGGGCCGAAGGCAAACAGCAAACTCAGCTGGCGGAAACGTTGCGCTCAGCCCGAACGGACTTTAACACGGTCTTCGCCAGTCCGATTGAAGTTGATGCTTTCCTGGTTTCTGTCGTTTGGGAACAGCTTGCTCCGGCCGTGTTGAGCCTGAAGGTTCGAGACGCCGCCGCGGAACCAGTTGCCGACGCTGCGGGCGATAAGAACGAACCCAAGGCCGAGGCCGAAGATCGCAAGCAAGGCGACGCAGGATCCAAAAGCCGAATCTTGCGGATCAAGGAAGATCGCGTCGATCAGTTCTTGGACGATGTTTCAAGCTTGTTCATTACCTGCGAACGGCTCAAAGACTTGCAATCTCGCATGGCGAGTTTCTGGCAGTCCAATGATCTGATTGAAGAACTCCGCCAGATCAATACGTCGCTTTCGGAACAATCCACCTCGCTACAACGCAGTGTTGTCGAGGTGCGGAAAGTTTCCGTGATGGGTTTGTTCTCGAAGTTTCCGCGCGTTGCCCGGACGCTTGCGTCCAACTTAGGCAAGAAGCTCAACGTGCATATCGCCGGTGGCGATACCGAGATCGACAAGTCTTTGGTGGAAGACTTGGACGGTCCGTTGATGCACATGATTCGGAATGTTTGCGACCACGGAATTGAGTCACCTGAAGAGCGCGAAGCCCGCGGCGTTTCGCCTGATGGCAATCTTTGGCTGAATTGCGAACTGACGAAGTCACATGTTGTGATCACCGTTCGGGATGACGGACGCGGCATTGATCCCAACCGCCTCCGCAACAAGGCTGTTGAGAAGAAACTGATGCGCGAAGAGCAAGCGGCAGCACTATCCGATCAAGAAGCTGTGGAGCTGATCTTCCACCCCGGGCTTTCTACCGCAGACCAGATTTCGGAAATCTCCGGACGCGGCGTTGGTCTGGATGTGGTTCGCACGCGGCTGCGGGAATACAAGGGCGACGTTAAGGTCAACAGCATCTTTGGTCAGGGGACAACGTTTACGCTGGAGATTCCCGTTCGCAAGGCTGTTGTGGTTGTTGATGGCCTGCTTATTCGCCAGTTTGGCAGCACGTTTGTTCTGCCGTTTGAGCACATCCGCGAGATCTTCTCGGTATGCGATGGGGACTTGTCATCGGTGCGGTCTCAGCCGGTGGTCACCTTGCGTGGTGAGCCGTACGCGGCGGCTTATCTCAAGGACCTTCTGTCTTTGAATTGTCCTGAGAATAGAGACACGACCTGCAGCACTGGCGTTTTGGTGAAGACCAACTCCGGGACAATTTGCTTGCTGGTTGAGTCAGTTCTTGGTCAACGCAAGGTCGTTGTGAACGGGCTCAGCGACATGCTCAACTGCACCGAGAAGTTGCACGGTGTGGCCCAACTTGGCGGCGGGCAACTCGCGCTGGTGCTGAACGGGCCGGACTTGATTAACGCCAGCCCGGCTGCATTGTGTGTCTAGGTTGTGTTGCGACTAGGCCGTTGCGGCCGCAATTGGCGCGAAGCACAGCACGCTAATTGTTCTGCCGAGCCAACGCGCGCTCGCGACGAGCTTTGAACGCGTATGAAATCTCGACGGCTTTCGCGCGGTCCGCTTCGTCATAGTCCCAGAACTCCTGGACAATGGCCTCGCACTTGGGATAGTGCGAACCGTCATCGCCAATGTCCTGGCGCAGCGCCGCAAACTGTTGCTTGAGTTGATCTCTGATCTCGGCATAGGCCGGGTCATCGTAGACATTGACCAATTCGTCTGGGTCTTTCACCAGGTCATACAGTTCCCAGCCGGGGGGCGTTTGTGCGCCACCTTGATAGTTACAACCGTAGAAA
>CALJLD010000213.1 GCA_937982665.1 uncultured Planctomycetales bacterium | reverse complement strand
AGCATCAACGGCTACTTGTTCAAAGAATCACAACAGCTTGTTGCTGACGGCGATGCCGACGCCGCGCTCTCACTGCTGTTCGAACTGTATGGGCGAGACGCCAGCTACGCGGGGCTTGCCGATGGATTGGCTGCCATTATCGATGCGCGCGTTCAATCCAAGTTTGATGAACAGGAATATGCCGCCGCTCAGCGCCTGCTGCGAAGCCTATCCGACAAGTTCCCTGAGAATGCCACCGTCACGAAATGGCAAACGCAATTCGAAGAACAATCGCGAGCGCGATACGCCGAAGCGCAAGCGCTATTGGAAGCAGGCGAGGTCCATGACGCTCGCTCCAAAGCCATCGATGCCGTTCAAATCTGGCCGATCGATGAAGTCAACGAGTTCTTGACCCAAGTGCAAAACTTGAGTCCGAGGATTGTCGTCGCGGTTGAAGCAGCTGCGCCGGATAATCCCAGCCCCGTGGCATTGGATGATTGGGCCTCGCGGCGGGCTGGTCGATTGTTGCACCGTTCACCCGCCGAATTCATCGCCCCTGGTCCTCAAGGAGGCGAGTACCAATACCCGCTTGGCGAGTTGCAAGTTGAAGCGCTGGAAAACCGCCTCACCTACAACGTACGCCCGGGAATGACCTGGTATCCATCCGGACGCGAGGTTACCGGCTACGATCTTGCCGAGCTGCTCAACAGCATGTCTCAACCCACCAGTTCCAATTTCGCTCCTGGCTGGCGAAGTCTGTTAGAAAGTGCCCGGTTGCGCCGCGTCTACGATGTCGAATTCCTACTTACCAGTGCGCATGTTGCGCCACATGCCTATCTGGCTGCTCCGCTGTCTCCTTGGGACCAACAAAGCGGCAAAGCGACCGCCACCAACGGCCCATTCTTCCACTTCGATACGCGAGGCAGGGATAGCCGCTTCCGCTCCGCGGAGGGCTATTTTGCCACGGGTGAACGTCAGCCGCGCGAAGTCGTCGAGCGCCGTTTCACAAACTGGCAGGATGCCGCAGGTGCGCTAGTTGATCGCGAGGTCGCCGTTGTTGATCGCATCGCCCCTTGGGACGTGGATCGCCTGCGGCAAATCCCCTATTTGCGAGTTGAACAATACGCGGTTCCCACCATTCACTGCCTTGTGCCGAATCGTGATCGCTTGTTGCCTGGCAGCCGGACTTTCCGCCGCGGTCTTCTGATGGGGCTAAACCGTGAAGTGTTGATGGAGACTTTGTTCCAAGGTCCCGCGTCGCCGGGCAGTCGCGTCATCAGCGGGCCGTTTCCGGCCGCGCGCGATGTCACAGACGTCTTGGGCTATGCCTATGATGAAGACGTCGAGTCGCATCCGTACGATCCGCAGATGGGCATGATCTTGGCCACCGCGGCAAAGAAGCTAGTCTCCAATCATCTGGAAGAACAAGGCGCGGAACCACTGCCGGAGAATCCCCCCATTGTCCTGGCATTGCCGCCTCACGATACGGCCCGCGTAATTTGCCGAGGCATCAAGCAGCAATGGGAACGGTTAGGGCTATCCGTGGAATTGAAGGAACAGGCTGCCAGCGATCCCAGCGATGACTACGATTTCCGCCTGCTGGAGTTGCAGATATTTGAGCCGCTGGTCGATGCTCAACGTTTGCTTGGTCGTGGTGGTGCCGCTGAAGCTCGCAACGCCTACGTGGGGCTCGCCCTGGAGCAACTTCAACGCGCGCAAGACTGGCGGGAAGTGGGCGAACGATTGCAGGAAATCCACCTGCTCGTCCACCAGGACGTCACCCTGCTTCCGCTCTGGCAAATCACGGAATACTTCGCCTATCACGGCAGCCTGCGTGAAGTCACTAATCCAAACGCGGACCTCCCACCTGTCACGCTCTATCAATACATCGAGTCTTGGCAGAGTCCGCCAGCGCTGTTGCCGGACAATTTGTAACAGACAAAATCAACACCAGTCGCCGTGAGACACGGCGTTTCATTTGCGTTCCATGGTCATCAAAAACCAAGACAACTCGGCAAATCCCCACAGCTTCGCGCCGCAACGTGCTCTTGCCTGCGGTTTGCGCCTGGCAGTGCTTTGCGGTCTGTCTCTGATTCTCGGCGCTTCAAACAATGCCCAGGCTCAAGACGCCTGGCACTTGACGGCATATCGGGTCTATGCCCCGGTCATCTTTGAACCGGGTCCGGCGATGACAGAAAGCGTACGCTCCCGCTTGATGCGTGATCTGTCTGAGCAGTGTGACAACGTTTTGGGCGCCATTTGGGATCTGGAAGTCGCAACCGCGGATAGCCGCTGGCAGTTGGCCGCGGCATCTGCCGATCACGAAGCAGATCGCGATGAACTCATCCGCCTTGTGCTGGAACTCCAAAGCGAGCGCAGTGCCGCAGGCATTGTGGACCCCATTGATAAGGTGTTCTTGATTCGCGTTTCGCGCCCAGTCGAAGGCTGGCGGCTTGTTATTCAAGAGTTGGATGTAGCCACTCGCATTCTTGGCCATGTCTACGTTAAGGATGTTGCTCAGTCGGAAGTCCTCAGTCACGAGGCTTTCCACACCATCTTGCAGGCATTTGCTCCACTTGCTCGCATTGAAGATAGCGATGACACCGATGATGTGCGGATCGGGCTTCGCGCAGGCGGATTGCCCGTTCGTGATGCCAATCTCCGCTTCACAACTCCAGGTGACTTATTCGTCCCGGTCATTCGGCAAAACAACCGTGACGGCACGCCGCGTGGAATTCGCGCTGTGCCTTGGACGTATTTGCAAGTCAAAGTGCCCGAGCCCGAAGAGCCTGCCGAAGGGGAAGACGGTCAACCCGTAGTCGCTGCGCAGCCGCCAACTGAAGAGACCCTTGAGGACTCGCCCATTCTGACAACCGAGGTTTTCACCGCGTTGCAGTCAGCGTTCAGCAAACGCCGCCGCGGTCGTGAAGAAAAATATGCGCTCGCCGTGCACGTCCCCTATTCGGAAACGACATTCCGCGCGATGGACCGCAATGACGCCACTCACGCACTCTCCGGATATGAGGTCATCTCCTACACGCCCGATTCGCCAATCACAACTCGCTTGGGAACGACCAATGCTCTCGGCGAGTTGACCATTCGCAAGAACGCGTCGCCGCTCCATTTGCTCCTGGTCCGTAGCGGAAGTCGCATGTTGGCCCGCCTGCCCATCGTGCCGGGATCGGAGCAGGTCGCCCAGATTGAGCTCGTGAACGATCGCGAGCGGCTCGAAATGGAAGGCTATATCACAGGGATCCAGGAGGAAATGGTCGGCGTATTCACTCAGCGTGAAGTGCTCATTCGGCTGATCAACACCAAACTGGACGACAAAGAAGTTGAGGAAGCTCAGGAGCTGATGGAAAAACTCCAACAACTTCCCACGGCCCGCAGTTTTCGCAGCCGCCTGTCTGGCCGCCGCAGCGGCTTCTTCACTGGCGATCAATACGCGGCAATCCACATCAACAAGATGTTTGACGATACAGAGCGGGTGCTGGACCGATTCTTCACGACAGCTCCCATCTCGGAATTGCAGCGGCGTCTTGAGAACGCTGCCCCTGGTACCAACTGATCCGCCCTGCAACGGGTCTCCGCTGGCGAAGTCGCTGCATCCGCGCATTGGGATGCACATCCATTTTGCGATCGGATTTCGCATATTTGCGTTCCCTGACCGGCCTGATAGGTTGGGTGTCGTCAGGTGTCAAACGCAGGCCCGCCAATGTCAGAAAACTCACCAGCGCGATTTCTTCGCCCGGATTCCCCCTGGTTGTGGGTGGGACTGTTCGCCATTGTGGGGCTGTCCGGCGTCTTGATCATTTCGCCCAAGTACGCCGACCGCCGCGAACGGCTGGACCGACAATTCCAAGGCCGCCAAAAGGTCATGGAAGACACTTCGGCCAAAGCGCTTCAAGCGGCAAATATCTCGCCGGAAGAAAACAGCGAAAGTGAATCGCAAAGCTCACTGCTGTGGTTCGTCGGGGCAATCGCAATCGGGAGCAGCGTCTTGACGGGCTTCGCATTCTATGTCTTTCGCGGCGGACACTTGCGGTCGCCGCACATGATTCCCGCGGAACAAACCGCGGACTCGCCGGCAGATACGGAAATTGAAGACGCTGGGCACATCAAGAAAGTAGATGCGTCGTCTGAGACAATCTCGGCAAATCCCGCCAAACGTTAGCCCGGCGAACTGTAGCTCTTCACTCTTGTCCTACTCATAGCTTCGATACGCTACCCCTCGGCTTCGGCCGGTTCTTTCAGGAGGTCATTCCCAAGAGTCATGTCGCGCGTCGTATTGGCAATGTCGGGCGGAGTGGATAGCAGCGTGGCGGCCGCGCTACTCAAGGAAGCCGGCCATGACGTGATCGGACTGTTTATGCGGCATGGACAGAAGTCCAGTTCGGCTTGCGAAGCCCCTTCGACTTTAAACGCCGCATCGTCCCAATTCTCGCTCCCGGTGATTAGCGAGTTGTCACACAAGCAAGGGTGTTGCACGGCCGCCGATGCTCACGATGCACGCCGCGTTGCGGACCGGTTGGAAATTCCCTTCTACTCGCTGAACTTTGAGGAGGAGTTCACGCGAATCATCGACTATTTCGTTGATGAGTATTCTTCCGGCCGCACGCCCAACCCCTGCGTTGTCTGCAACAACTGGCTCAAGTTTGGCCGGCTGGTTGCTTATGCGGATAGCGTTGATGCGGAATACATCGCCACCGGGCATTACGCCAGATTGGCGACGGCCGGAAATCAGACCGGAGAACACCAACTTGCAACTGAGGAGCCCGCTCCACCGCGCCTTTTGAAGGGGATGGATCATGACAAGGATCAGTCGTACGTCCTGTTCGGAATTGAGAGAAAGATCCTGCCGCGGCTGATGTTCCCCGTTGGCCAGTTCCGCAAGAGTGAAATCCGCGCCCGGGCTGCTGAAGTTGGCCTCCGCGTGGCCGACAAGAAAGACAGCCAGGAAATCTGTTTCGTTACGCAAGGGCACTACGGAGACTTCGTGCGGGCTCGCCGAGGCGACGCGGACCTCTCTGGCGAAATTGTCACCACCGCAGGCGATGTCGTTGGCACACACGGCGGCATCGAGAACTTTACCGTTGGCCAACGCAAAGGATTGGGCGTCGCATTCGGAGAGCCGCGGTACGTGATTCGGCTCGAGCGCGAATCTCGCCGTGTCATCATCGGTGAAGAGCACGAACTCGAGCGAACGCGCTTCTCCGCGAATCAAACGAACTGGCTAATTGACGAACCAACAACGGCGTTTCGTTGCCAAGTGAAGATCCGCTATCTCAGCCGGCCGGTCGGCGCGTTGATCACGCCAAAAGAAAACGACAGCTTCGAAGTGGAACTGGACGAGCCGCGAGGAGCAGTCGCCCCAGGCCAGGCGGCCGTTTGCTATTGCGATGATCAAGTTCTCGGCGGCGGCTGGATTGTTTGAGCAGAAGAACCGCTCACGCACTAATCGATGCTTCGCTGCTAAAGAACAACGCGCAGATCATGCAGTACACTGCCAGCGCAATCAGCGCACCGCCAGCAACGCGGAGCTTGTTGCTGCTCATCGCCTGGCCCTGCGCCAGGGATTTCTTCCCCAGCGCGGGAAACAGCAGCCACATGGCCGCTTTGAGGACCATCGCCCAGCCAATCACCGTCAATACCACCGAGGCTTCCGTCCACACGTTGTGAAAAACGACAATCACGGAGCCCATCGTCAGGCTGACCATCCCGGACAAGAACGCGCCGCCGCTCTCAAGCCGCTCCAGCTTGTTGATGACCTCCGCCCACTCTTTGTGCCGAAACAGGTGTGAGAGGCCAATCAGCACAAAGTGCAAAGCGCAGAAGAGTTCGATGTGGGTGGACATGGACATGAATGTTCTTTAGTCGAGTGACTGTAGGCGTTGAGTTCACGAATTATCACCCTCCGCCAAGCATGCCACAATGTCGCTGCGCTTGCCGGCAACTGAAGATTGATCAGTGCGTTACTACATAGTAGTATTAACTACTATGAATTACACACTTCGGTCCCCGCCGCACAACGCTACACGGCAACTCACCGAACTCGGCCTCACCGGGCTGGAGGCTGAAGTCTATTGCTCGCTGGTCCCTTTGGGCACCGCCACCGCATATGAAGTGGCTCAGAAGATCGGCAAGCCCACGGCCAACGTCTACAAAGCGAGCCGGTCATTGGCGGACAAAGGGGCTGTGGCCGTTCAGGAAGGTAGCAAGCGCCTGCTGAAGGCCATCCCACCGGCCGAGTTCCTCGGCACCCTCGCCCGCCGCCAGCTGGAGTTAGCCGACAGCGCGACGAAACAACTTGAAGCCCTCCGCCCAGCTCAGGACGTGGACCAGTTGTACGCCATTGAGAACGTGGACGTCGCTTTTGAACGAGCCGGAACAATGCTGGCCGCGACACGCCAAGTCGCCGTTGTCGATACGTTTCCGCAGACACTCGCCCGACTAGAGCCGGCACTCCGCAAAACGGCCCGCCGCCGCAGCGTCAGCCTGTATCTGCAAGCGTACGAACCGACGGACATTCCGGCGGATTCGATGGTTATCTCTAGCCATGCTGAGCAAATCCTCGCGCAATGGAACTGCGAGTTCCTGATCGTCGTCATCGACGGCAAGCAAACTTTGTTCGCTCTCTTTGATCACACGTTGACTTCCGTGCATCAGGCGTATTGGTCCAACAGCATGTTCCTCTCTTGTGTGCAACATGCCGGGATGATGCGGGAGCACCTCTACCATCAGCTACAAAACGAGCTGGCAACTAGAAAGCCATCAGTCGCGCGGATTCGTGAAATGTTGGCCGGTCATCCGACGTTCTATTCCGCGCCGGTTCCGGGCCAGCTTGAACTCCATCAAATGGTTGCGCCGCCGGATGCCCACGAGCCTGCATCTACGCAGAATGTTGAGCTCAAAAGTTCAACTCGAAAAAGATCCTCACGGAAGAAAAGTTCCGCTTCCACCTAATGAGGTCACAATCATGATTCGCAACGTTCCCCACTTCGCTTGTCTTTGTATCGCCTTGCTGTCAATAGTCGCATTTGGCGCAACGTCATGCTTTGGCCAAGGCGAAGAACAACAAACGCCCACAATCACGAGGCAGTTGGAGTTCAGCACGCATGATGAACTCCCCATGACTGGAAAACTCACGCTATCCAAAGATATGCCCGCCCGCGCCGTTGTGGTCTATGTCCAAACCGCCGAAGGCATGACCATCGACATGAAGCGCCCCAAGGGAGGCGGCGAAACGTTCAACTACTTTGATCTCTATCGCGAAAAACTTCCCCCACTCGGCGTTGCCTTCTTCAGTTATGAAGGGCGCGGAATCAGCATGGGCGATGATCCACCGCGGTACGAAGCAATTGATCAGGAGGTCTACAACACCAGCACGCTCGATAACAAAGTCCAGGACGTGATCGCGGCCGTCCGCGCGACCAAGGCGCATGCAGAACTGGCAAACAGCCCCGTCATCTTGATTGGCACCAGCGAAGGATCATTGCTGGCAGCGGAAGCCGCCACTCGCATGCCTGGCGAAGTTGACGCACTCGTGCTGTACGGAGTGATGTCCGCCAACATGAGCGAGATCTTCACCTACATTCTTACCGACGGTGCCTTTTTGGCGTATACGGGCTTCTTTGACACGGACAAGGACGGCAAAATCACGCAAGCGGAGTTCGAAGCCGACGCGCGCGGCTATCGTGCTCGAGCCATGGGAAATGCTCCCTTCAATGCTGTTGACCGAGATGGTGATGGCCTGCTGACCGTTGAAGATCAAAAAGTTCTCGCCAAGCCGCTCTTGGATGCCATTGAGCAGGAGAACTTTACCATCCTCAACGCCTGGGCCAAGAATGCTGCCGGCGTCAGCACGCCCGACGACTGGTTTAAGGACCATTTTGCCCATCCCCCAATCGGCAAGTTTCTGGATCAACTGGACATCCCCATTGGACTTTTCCATGGCGACAAGGATATCAACACGCCGATCGCCGGCGTCAAGGCTTTGGAAGAACGCGCGAAGGAAGCCGATCAATCCAACTTGGAATTCCACTACTTTGAAGGCCTGGACCATTCGCTGGGCATCGCCGCGTACTTCTTTAACGGCAAGCTGCCGGCAGGCCACGAAGCCATCTTCGAATTCATCGATCGTCAAGCGGGCGAGAAATAGAATACGCGCATGTCGCAGAATCCCGTGCTTCCGCCCGTTGCGAGCCATTGGCGATCAAGCGAGAATGTCTGGCTGATTTGATCGATGTGACATCATGTCGGTTTGTTTCCAGCTTTTTCTTGCTAACCCTCTCGCCAACATCTCGCCATGCCCAGTTGCGTTCTTGCTTATTCCGGTGGTCTCGATACGTCCGTCATCCTTTGCTGGCTGCAGGAGCAAGGATACGAAGTCCATGCCGTCTACGTCGATCTGGGCCAGCCGTGCGAAGACCGTCAGGCGATTCTCGACAAAGCCAAAAACCTGGGGGCTGCGTCCTCGCGTATCGTTGATGCCCAGGAAGAACTTTGCCGCGACTTCGCTTTCCCGGTCATGCAGTGGCAAGCCCGCTATGAAGGGCTGTACCTCTTGGGCACATCCATCGCTCGCCCGCTCATCTCCAAAGTGTGCTTGCAAGTGGCACGGGAAGTCGGCGCTGATGCCTACGCTCACGGCGCTACCGGCAAGGGGAACGATCAATGTCGCTTCCAGTTAGCGGCCGAAGCCCTGCGTCCGGACATCGAGATGATCGCTCCCTGGCGAAACGAAAAATTCCGCGCGGCCTTTCCCGGTCGAACGGAGATGATCGAGTATTGCGAAGCCAAGAACATTCCGATCAAAGCCACCGCCGGCAAGCCGTACAGTTCGGATGAGAACTGCCTGCACATCAGTTACGAAGCCGGCAAGCTGGAAGAACTCACCACCAACGGGTTGGACCTTGTCGAGTTCGGGATGGGCGTCTCGCCGCAGGAAGCTCCTGACAAAGCGGAACAGGTCACCGTCAGCTTTGAGTCCGGCGTGCCGACCAAACTGAATGGCAAAAGCCTGTCACCGCTCGAAATGGTCAACACACTCAACGAGATCGGCGGACGCAACGGCGTCGGTCGCATCGACGTTGTCGAGAATCGCTTTGTCGGCATGAAGAGCCGCGGCGTTTACGAAGCCCCCGGCATGACGGTGCTCTACGAAGCCCATCGCCTGCTGGAGCAACTCACGCTTGATCGTGATCTCGCGCATCTGCGGGATCGGCTTTCGCCCGAAGTGGCCGAGCTGGTCTACTACGGCTTCTGGTACGCGGCCAAGTTTGACGCGTTGCTGTCATTCATTCGCACGGCCCAAGAGCCGGTCACCGGCGACGTGACGCTCAACCTCTACAAAGGCAACATCCTGGTCGCCAGCCGTCAGAGCCCCAACAGCCTTTATGATGAGGGAATCGCCAGCATGGAAGGTGGCGGAGCCTACAACCAGACCGATGCCGAAGGCTTCCTGCGTATCCACGGACTGCCGCTTCGCGTGCAAGGCAAGGTGCGGCCGCGCGAGTACTAATACTCAGCATCATTAAGACTCAACATTGAAGCCGGGCGAATTCGACCGCGTACTGACAACAACATGCCAGGCATCCAATACATTCGTGCAGCGGCTCCAACGTTGCGCATTCTGGCCATCGCGCTGATGGCCTCCCCTGCCTTCGCCCAACCTGGGCCTGACGGTCCACTCACCGAGGCAATGAAACTCCTGTCCGCCGGCAAGCCGCTGGCGGCGATCGAACACTTGGAAACGAATGCTACCGACGATGATGATCCCAACACACAAATCGCGAAGCAGATGTTGCCCACAATGTATTCCTTTGTTGGGAAAGGAACTGATGGCTCCGCACTGGCAGGCCCGCAACGCAAGTTGACCAATTTGCCCGAAGGCGCTGAATCACGTCCGGCTTTGCGGGAGATTCTGCGGCAAGCTCAGGACAAGCAGATTGTGATCATCAACGAAGCTCACGACGCGCCTCGTGATCGTGCGTTCATCCAAAGCCTGGCTGTTGAGTTGCGCGAGTTAGGCTTTGAATATTACGCGTTTGAAGGCTTGCACGAGCCTGGCACGGTTCTAGGGACGCGCGGCTTTCCCACCAACTCCACTGGCTTCTACACACAAGAGCCGGCTTTTGGCGAGTTGATTCGCGAGACGCTCCGTCTGGGATACATCGCAGTCGAGTACGAAGCCACCGGAATGGTTCCCTCGGGCGATTCGGCCAAGGACATTGCCACGCGCGAGCGAACTCAGGCAAAGAACATTCGCGAGCGCATTCTCGCGGTGAACCCTCAGGCGAAGATCTTGATCCATGTCGGCCATGACCACGTCATGGAACAGCCTCGCACGCTGGGCGACCAGACAATCACGTGGATGGCAGCTCGGCTCAAGCAGGAAACCGGCATTGATCCGCTGACAATAGATCAGACAACGCACTGGGCGATTGATGAGGAAGTTGCGCCGCCCCCAACAGAGCACATCGTCCTCGCGAAGGAGTCCGGCTATCACACGGTCGGCCACTTTGCGGACAAAGTCGATATCCAGGTGTATCACCCGCCCGAGAAGATTGAAGGTGGCCGCCCCGTCTGGCTCCGCGAACAGCCCGACCGTGTTGCCGTTTCCCTGCCGGAGGCAATCCAAGCCAAGACAGGTCGCTTGCTCATTCAAGCGTTCTACGCCGATGAAGATGCTCCCGCCACTGGCGCGACAGGCCGCAAGGTTCCGGCCGACCAATTGCTGCTTTCGGCCGATGGGCCTCGCCCTGACTTGCTGCTCCGGTCGGGACATTCTTATGAGATCATCGTGCAAAATGCCGCCGGCGAGGAAGTCTCGCGAACGATGGTTGACGTGACGCCCGATTGATCAAAATTCGGCATCACGACGTCTGCCAGGACGAATGGCGGTTACTCAGGATCGCGCGCCGCTCTACAATGGGAAATCGCCTCGCGCAGATTTCATAAAATCAGACAATG
>CALJLD010000212.1 GCA_937982665.1 uncultured Planctomycetales bacterium | reverse complement strand
GGCCGAACTGCACGACTTGCTGCGGCGCAAGAACGATGAGTTCACCGTGACGTAGAACTGCTACCCGAATAGTGGCTCGCGCAACGACTACTGCGTCACTTCATCAGCTTTGTGAGGACGTGACACTGGCTGCGAAGACTCGCCGCTGGCCTTGCGTTCTCGCCGTCGGGCAATCGCCGCATCCACAAAGCCAGAGAACAACGCATGCGCCACCGTGGGCTTGCTTTGGAATTCCGGGTGAAACTGCACGGCCACGTACCACGGATGATCCGGCATCTCCACAATCTCCACCAGCTTGCCATCAGGGCTGGTGCCAGCCACGGTCAAGCCGTGCGCCGCAAACTGTTGGCGATACGTGTTGTTGAACTCATAGCGATGCCGATGCCGTTCGCTGATCTCCGTGCTTCCATAGAGCGAACGTGAACGAGAATCGTCTGAAAGCACGCACGGTTGCGCGCCCAGTCGCATCGTGCCGCCTTTCTTCGTGATGTTGCGCTGTTCATCCAACAGGCAAATCACCGGATGTTGGGTCTCGCGGTCGAATTCGCTGCTGTTGGCTTCCTCCAAACCGGCCACGTGCCGGGCGAACTCAATCACGGCACATTGCAAACCCAGGCAAATCCCAAAGAACGGAATTCCCCGCTCGCGGGCGAAACGGATGGCGTCCACCTTGCCTTCGATTCCCCGCTCGCCAAAGCCGCCTGGCACCAGCAACCCATCATGTCCGGCCAGCAAACGTTCGGGACCTTCAGATTCGATGCTCTCGCTTTGAATCCGCTGAATCCGGACCTGGGCATTGTGGGCCATGCCAGCGTGATCCAAAGATTCATAGATGGATTTGTACGCGTCCCGGTGCTGAGCGTATTTGCCTACCACCGCAATGGAAATCTCATGCTGCGGATTGCGCAATCCGTGCAGCAGGTTTCTCCAATCGTTCAAATCCAGCTTGTCCGCACGCAGCGAAAGGCGATCAACAATCAGCTCGTCAAGCTTGTGGTCAACAAGACTCAGCGGAACCTCATAGATCGAGAAGTCCTTGTCTTTCTCTTCAATCACACACTTGACCGGCATGTTGCAGAACAGACCGATCTTCTGCCTGTCATCCATAGACAGGCTTCGCTCCGTCCGACAGATGAGAATGTCCGGCTGAATACCAATCTCGCGCAACTGACCCACGGAGTGCTGCGTGGGCTTGGTCTTCAATTCGCCGGCGGCTTTGAGGTAGGGCACCAAGGTCAAATGGATGTACATGCAGTTCTCGCGACCCACATCCAGGGAGAACTGCCGAATGGCCTCGAGGAATGGCTGGCTTTCAATGTCGCCCACCGTTCCGCCAATCTCGGTGATGACAACATCAACGTCGTCGGTTGCCAACTTGCTGATCGCGGCTTTGATCTCATCAGTGACGTGCGGAATGACCTGCACGGTCTTACCAAGAAACTCGCCGCGGCGTTCCTTCTCAATCACCGAGAGATAGATCTGCCCTGTGGTCCAGTTGGAATCGCGCGTCAAAGGGCTGTTGGTGAACCGCTCGTAGTGGCCCAAGTCGAGGTCGGTCTCGCTGCCGTCATCCAGCACATAGACTTCCCCGTGTTGGTAAGGGCTCATTGTCCCCGGGTCCACATTGATGTACGGATCCAGCTTTTGCATCCGCACTCGCAACCCTCGCCGTTCCAGCAGCATGCCGATGGAGGCACTGGTCAGCCCCTTGCCGAGTGAACTGACAACGCCGCCGGTGACGAAGATGTGTTTGGTCATGCGTTTCTTCCGTGAATAATTGTTGGGGAAACTCAGTACTGGCGGGTTTGTGGCGGGGCCGGCAACGCAACCGGACCGGCGAATTGCCCTCCGCAAGCTGGACAGGCCAGGATGGAACCGGCAACGCACATTTCCGCCGGATTAATCCCGCCGCAATGCGAGCAAATGATCTGTCCGCCGGGTTTGGTGTTGGAACGCTGGGCTTCAATGAACCGCTGACCGCAGACAACACAGTTGCACACGTGCCCAAACACGGTCTCGCGCGGGACGCACTCAGTTCCGCAATGCTTGCACTTGGGATTGGCCACGGGCATATCTCCAGTCAGAAGGGGCAAACCTGGAAGGAAGGAGGGCATCCGTCGCCACAAAAAACTCAAACTTTCCACAGTAGGTATGACGACCGCAGGCGTCAAGGATCAGGGTGCCGTCCGCGGTTTGTATTTTCTAGCTGCGAATGAGTTTGTGCATGTGTTTCTGGCCGTTTTCTGCAGTTGCTCCAGATTTGGCCGAGCGGTAACGGGCAATTTTGCCGGGGTTACACCCGCCATCGCCGTTCACGGCCTGCAGCAACCCCAAATACGGCTTGACGGCTAAGCAGCTTTTGTGAACAGCGCTACCCCACCCCAGTTCGGCGAGTGCAGACTTGCGAAGCCCGCAGCTTGAGGATCAACTGTTTCGTGTCCCCGAAAAACTTCTCACCAACTTGCAAATAGATGCTTGTTGAGGGTCAACCAAGTCTAGAAGGTCTGGCAGCCGTTCCGTGGTCGGCACTTCACCATGCCTATGGTACGGCGGAAGATGTGCCGGACCAGATTCGCGCTTTGTTGCATCCAGATGAGAAGATTCGCCGCGAGGTGTTGTTTTCGTTTACATGCAACATCTTTCATCAAGGGTCGCGTTACACAGCAACGGTCGCCGCGATTCCCTTCTTTATCGAATTGCTTCGCTACGAAGGCGTGCCAGAACGCGAAGGAATCCTTGACCTGCTGACCTACGTGGCCGTTCCTTTCCCTGACGAGCAGCGTGACAATGTCAGCTTGCGAAACATTGTGAAAGAGGCGAGTCCGTTTCGGGCTATCAAGGAACCAAAATATGAGTGGCTGCGGCATGATCCGGAAACTCTTCGCGAGGATGCATTCATCGCGCACGAATGCTACACCGCAGTAGCCGCTGGGACGCCAATCTACGGCGAATTGCTCCGTCATGCCGATCCGCGAATCGCCATCGCGAGCAGCCGCTTGATCGCCTTCCTTCCTCTTCATGCATTCGCGTTGGGCGAACACTTGCTGGCAATCGCGCTAGACGGAACCCGCCATGACCTGGTTCGCGGCTCAGCCCTGCTGAGTTTGAGTTACCTCAACGGCGGGAACGTCCTCAACAGATTTGTCGAGACTTGCGCCAGTTGGCTGGCAGAGCCTGGTTCGGCTGGGCCGATGCCTTTCTTGAGCACATGTGCCATGCTCTGTTTGCTACGTGATCCGAATTGGTCCGCTGACAATGAAACACAGCAGCAACTCATAGGCTTGGCGCACGCCCACCAAAGTGGCCGCGGCGTTGAAGAACCGGAGTGCGATTTCTATCACGAGCGCGAAATCCCGGACGAGTCTGAGTCTGATGGATACTACGAAGAATTTTTTGAGCCAGTGCCGGAGTTTCCCTGGGATGTGGAAGGCTCCCTGAAACCACATGTTCGCAGCTTCCTGAAAAAGGCGGATCAATGAATGATGCACAACCGCCGTACTCGCCCTCCGAAATCCAGCATGCTGTCGAAGTGCTCTTTGATAGCTATCTCGACTCGGGCGGAGGATTCAGCGCAGATTGTGAACGCTTCGAGCCCTATCGTCCTTATGCGGCGCCTTGCGTTCCCTACTTGGTGGAGAAACTGGACGCTGAGCGCGAAGTGGAACGCGACGCGGCCGCGTGGGTGTTGGGAGTCATGGCTGATGCCGCAACATCAGCCGTTCCTGACTTGCTGCAACGCCTGAAACAAGACCCCAACAGCAACATGTTGGCCTGGGCCCTTGAACGCATTCCTCTGGATCAAGCAGCCTACGAGACCCTGTGTGATTTGGCTGAGCAATCCCCCAACCAGTTCTTTGATTGCATGCGCATTCTTGGGGATAACATCAGCACGGAGCGCTTGCAGCGTTGGGTCAGCCATCCCGAGGGACAGTTCCGCAGCCGCGCGATTGACATGCTGCACAAGCGCAACCCGGGCGGCATCAAGGAGATCCTGCTGGACGCGCTCCGCGATGCAAATCACAACGTGGTTGACTCTGCGCAACGGATCTTGGCGAAGCCAGAATCAGAGACGGCCGCCTGGTTCTTTACGGAATTACCGACACTCAATAAAGCGGCCCAGGAAAAGATCGCGGAAGCCCTGTGTCATCACAGAACCGATTTAAGCGCATATCGTGACGAGGTCTTTAACGTCTTGCGCAACAGCAATGACGAACGGCTTGTCGAGTATCTCGCGGCAGCGGTCGCGTTCTTCAGTGACAAACAAGCTGGAGATGTTGATGTGCTGGCTTCCATTCGCACCCGTTTTGATTCCGTTGGTTTGAAGATGAGCCTGATCCTGACAATCCGTCGCCAGGCCAGTCACGGCGTCGATCGCAAGTTAATTGACACGCTCGCGGGATTCCTGGAAGAACCTGATGCGTGGGTGCGCTGCCTGGCCGTGGAGAAGATCGGCAGTTTTTTAGATCATGACGATCTTGTTATGCCGCTCCTACAACGAGCGCTGAACGATCGCTCTGAGCGCGTGCAACTCAAAGCCGTCTGGATGCTTCAATATCGGCGGTCGCAGGCATTGCCGGTCTTGCTGGAGTTGTTCGAAAGCCGCACGGCAAGCGGTACGTTGACGGATCGAATGGCCGCGGAACTTGCCTGGGCGATGAGCATGCTGCCTGACAGCGAGCGGATTCTTGAAGCAATTCCGGACTACGACGTTGCTGAACGTCCCATGTCGGCCAGCGCGCGACTATGGCTGGCGGCTCGGCGTAGCTGAGCGCGTGGGGGCAAAGAAGCTGCTAACAACAAACGACGCCTGTTTGGCGCTTGCTCTCGAATGCCATTGGGGACTCTATCACTTACAATCGCTGTTTTAGATGGACGACCTGGTGACCTGGATGGTCATTTTAGATCCATGACATAAGCGTGAATGGAGTGCCAAATGGGCTCTTGGGGTGTGAAACCATTCGAGAATGATGCGGCGGCGGACTTTGCCGTCGAGTTCTTCGAAGCAGGCTGGCCACTAGTCGCCAAGACAATTCGGCGTCGGGTATCGCGCGAGGACGATGAGAATCAGCAGCTGGTCGCCGCTTGTGAGTTCGTCGCCGCAGCCCGAGGTTGGCCAGCACGCGGCGAAGCGAGAGGCGAGTTTGCCGAATGGCTGGAAGAGCATCCCGAGCTTCAAGTCGACGAACGCTTGACTGCTAAAGCTGTCGAACGCATGCAAACAATCATCGTCAAGTCCGCGCTCCTCGAAGCCTGGGAAGATGCTGGGCTGGCGAAAGCTTGGGTCCGCACAATTCAAAGTCTAATTGCACGCTTGGAAAAGCCTGTTAAGCAGAAAGCGTACGAAAAAAGAAGGCACAAGCCAGCACAACGTCGCGGCAGCCAACCAAGGCCGATGCACGAGCTGTGCTCAAGAAACACGGGGGCGTCACGTATGCGACAAAAGGAAAGCGGATCATTTGTTGTGGGATTTATGAACTGGAAGAGATGCGATCATTGCTGGCCTTCAAAGATGTCACATTCTTGGAGACTGGTAACAAACTCGATGAAGACAACGGTCGGTCAAAGAAATACAAGCCTCGGCCTGAAGCCGAGCAGATCGCCGTGATGAAGCTTCTGTTAACAGGTTGGAGCAAACTGGAAATGCTCAGCCTGGACAATTTCTCTGGCCTGTTCGAATGCGCGGCGGAACTCGCTTCGTTCGGAGATAAGATCAAAGTCGTCGAACTCGAATCATGTGAAGTGGACAAGCGAGTGGGCGATGTGCTGGCCGGATTTCGGAATCTGTACGCAATAACTCTCTGGCACTGTGGCATAACGGACGCAATGGTTCAGAAGATCTGCAGCAGTGTCCGAAATTGAAAGTCATGTCGCTTGCCGAAAAATCGCTCACGTCAGCTTCACTCGATGCGATTGCGAGACTCAAGCTGCTGAACAATTTGAGCATGGAAAAGACTCAGGTCTCAAGAAACGCTGCTCAGCAGTTTGCAGACAAGTATGGTTGGGAGCTTGCCTACCCGGGTACGACGCGATGTAGCCTGTATCTTGAGCGGAACGTGGAATGAATCATTTGAACTGCGTGGGTAAATGCGCGCGAACACTCAGCCGTTTCATTCTGTATTTCTGCGACGCTGCGAACAACTGCCACCAAGAGCAAGTAGATGTAAGGTGGGTGAAGCGCAGCGCAACCCACCTTCTCTGCGTTACGGAATTGCTGAACGGGCGGCGGTTTCTCGTTTACGCTGCAAAGTGCGAACGCAAATTCAATTGCAACCAATACCAATGAAAGGTGGGTTGCGCTTTGCTCCACCCACCCTACGTTTACTTGCTGCTTCAAGAAAGCCGCTGGCCATGCAGTTCTTGCTTGAGTTGTTCAATTCTGCCAACGGATGGGCCGCCCGGCGATAGTCGAGCTGTTGCAGTCAAGGCACGGAAGGAAGCGGAGCTGAATAGCAGGGAATCAACTCCCAGCGATGCGCAGAACAGACGCAGAATGAGCGCCGCGCATTAAACGAAACTTGACGCCGGCAATGACGGTTTCGGCGTCGCTCTGGCCCAAATTGTCAAGCACCCATGCCCTGGCAGCTTCGGGGTCTGCGCCCTCGTATTTGATCGATGCAACAAAACCCAGAAAATCTTTCGCGGAATCGGGGTCAGCTCCGTCGGTTGAGGCCTCGATGACTTCGATTGATTCATCGTTTTGGGAAGTGATCAAGACGGAGAAGACCGTACCGTTAACATTCTTCCTGCAATCCCAAATGAGCCGCCCTTCATCGCGAACTGGACCAGCAACGGACAAGTCTCGCCGATAATGCAGTTCTCCATATACGTCAACTGGCTTGAGCCCTGGGATTACCTTGTCTGAATGCGAGACTTGTGTGCTCACACCATTTTCCATACTTGCGTCATCGAATCCATCACTCGTAATGTAGAAAATGACAACGGAAGCGATGATCACGATGGCGGCCAGAACAATTAATCTCATTTTCGGCTCCGGCAGCCTTGGAGAGAAACCAGTCGATTGCAAGCTATCCAAAATCGTCTGCAAATGCAAAGGCGTTCGCCAGGGCGCGCATTGATGCCCAGACGCAATGTAGGCCTGTCCAACGTTTCGTCACCAACATCAACTTGCGCCGCGCGAAATGTTGGCACCTAAGACAAGCAACGCGAAGCCTCCAGTGTCGTTGGTTTGTAGCAGGTGATTCCAAGTTGAAAATCACAAGTGTCGTAGTTGCTGTTTCTTCGCAAGCAAGAACAACAAAAAAACGCCGCCGGGCTTGCGCGCCGGCGGCGTTGCGATTTTTGACAACAGAAAGTTACATCAAGCGAGCCCACCATTTACTCGGCTCACGTTGGAGCGAGTTCATGGAGTTCCTTGGCCAGCCGCTTCCGGGCGACGTGCAGCCGACGCTTGATGGTACCAACAGGCGAAGCGAACGATTCGCTCATCTCCGCCAGCGATTGGCCGTTCAGGTAGAACGCTTCCAGGGTTTCCCGGTCGAGCTTACCCAGCCGGCGCAGACCGTGCCGGACCTGTTGCGCTTGTTCGCGCTTCAGGACTTCGGCGTCTGGCGAGATGTCTTCGCCAACCGTGGCTTCCAGCGTGGAAGCGTCCGTGCTCAGCACGGGGCCGCGCCGGACAGCCCGATTAATTGCCATGCGGTTGGTCATCGACCGCAGCCAGCTTGCGAAGCAAGCGGGTTCCCGCAGTTGATGCAGCTTCCGCAGAGCTTGAACGAAGACTTCTTGCGTCAGTTCTTGCGCTTCGGCGTCGTTACCCAGCCGGCGGAAAGCCGTTGCGTAGACCGCCCGCTCGAACCGTTCGGCCAGTTCGCCGAATGCAACCCGATCGCCATCTTGAGCCCGGAGAACCAAAGCCCGCAGTTCCGTGTCTTGCAGTTGAATCGTAGCCATGATGATTTCTCTCAGTGAATCAGCGCTTCTGATTTGCGCCGAATGAATTCGTGCGGGTGATCGTTTGCTCCGCGCGGGAAACCCATTCCCAATGGCGGTGGCTTGAAGACGTTGTGTCTTTGTGCCGGTTGCCAAAAAGCGGGAGGACGACTGCCGTCAGGCTCGGTTCGGACGATCTTGTGGCTGTTGCCAAGCGATCCGCCGTGAGTGGACGACCAAAGCGCGGGGAATCGCGCGTGGGGAGTCGCACTCGCAATCGGCATCAACGCCGGCGGTTGCCTTGGATCGAGCTTCTCAGTTTTTGGGAGAAGCCAGTCCTAGCCGAAACATGTCGGCCGGCGTTCGCCGAGTCGGACCGATGCGCCTGTGGGCATTTCGCCCTGGCCCATCCGTCCCGTACCGCCGAAACTCGTGCCCTGGCGTTTGCCAACGGTGACGCGTTGTTGTTGCGTCGTTATTTCGTTGGCCTGTTGCCATGGACGCGTCCCGGTATTTCCGGGGTTTGCCCTGGGCGCTTGCCCTTCTGCTCTTGCAAAAGTGGCTAAGCCGGCCAAACGAAAGTTGGCGCAATGCGCGTTTGGGCGCACTGCCTGGCACGGTACTGACCGCGAATAGACGGAGGCGGACTCCTCGCGCACGTTGGCATCGACGACCAGGACGGCGTCATGCTTGCGCAGCATGGCGGAATCGTCTTGGAAACGGCGGATGTCAATTGCGTTACGCATGGGACCGCTCCTCGCGGTTAGAGAGAGAAAAAATCAACTCCATCTTGCGACGGGGCTCTCACCCGACGTCGCTATTCCCTTACAAAGGGCTTTCGGTCAAATCAGGCGAGCATTCAAAGCTTAATCCCAGAAATGTCTTCCGCCTGCGCGGATTTACCAGGATTTCATCGAAATCGGCTGACTTGATGCCAGGCGTCCAGTCAAGGCGATGAACCTTAAGCGCGGACCCTGGCCCCTTCTGAGCATGATAGACGTACGCGAGCGGGAAAAGGTTCGCGGTTTTTCCGAAAAGCTGTAAATTGTTGAAAACACGCGGCTTACAGGCGGAATTGCCGCCCAGCTCGACCGCTTATTTCCAACATTTGGACACTTTGTTCCTCGTTCATTTTGGCCGATTGAGGCCTGCCCCCCAATGCCAGCAATCTCGCAAATCTGTGCGTTCCTGGAGGAATTTGCTCCCTGCCACCTGGCTGAGGAATGGGACAACGTAGGCCTGTTGATTGGCGATCAAGCGGCAAAAGCCGAGCGAATGATGACGTGCCTGACCGTCACGCCGGCTTCCGCGGCCGAGGCGATTGAGCGCGGGGCGGACTTGATTGTCACGCACCACCCGTTTCCGTTTCGGGCGATTAAGCGATTCACCCGCGACACGCCGGAGGGGGCGATGTTGCTGGACTTGATTGCCGCTGGCGTGGGAGTTTACAGCCCCCACACGGCGTTTGACTCGGCTTCGGCCGGGATCAATCAGCAGTTTGCGTTGGGTCTGCGGCTGACCGATGTGCGACCGTTGATTGAAAAGCCTGCTGCGGAAGTTGACGGTGCTGAAGTTGAAGGTGCTATCGAGCAAGCGCCGCGGCTGGGAACCGGACGCCACGGCAAGTTGGAATCTCCCACAACGTTGGCGGAAGTGATTGCCAGGCTGAAGGCGTTTCTTCAACTGGACCATGCCAAGTTTGTTGGTGATGCTTCCCGCGAAGTGCGGCATGTCGCCATCGCCTGCGGTAGCGCCGGTGAGTTCCTCACGACGGCTCAAGACGTTGGCGCGGATTGCTTCATCACCGGCGAGACCAGCTTTCACACCTGCCTGGCGGCGGAGGCGAGCGAGACGGCGATGATCCTCACAGGGCATTTTGCCAGTGAACGGTTTGCCGTGGTGGAGTTGGCAAGAATCCTGGGCGATGAGTTTGCCGACGTTGAAGTCTGGGCGAGTGAACGCGAATGCGATCCACTTCGGCTTGCGTGATGCGTGTTCCGAGTTCGCGACGCAAGGTTGAACGCACGATGAGCGATCTGCCCAAAGAGTTGTTTCATCCCCATCACAAAAAGTACGCAGTCTACCACCGGATCATGGTGGCGCTCATGGGGTGGTCGCGCCGATCGGCTCCTACCTTTGGACGCGCGATGCAAAAGTGATGGTCATTAGTTTGGTGGCCATGGCGTGTATTGGGTTCATTTTCTCACTGCCCTATGAAATCATTGCCTTCGTCTTTCGGAAGCAGCGAACCTACATTTGGGAGCATGGACATCCCGTGCCGGCAACCATCACCAAACGGCAAGTGGGCGAGTTCTTAGGGCGTAGCTGGCCGGGACAGGTTCCGTTTCGACTTCGGGCATGTTACGAAGTCAACGGGCAGACGTATGACCTTTGGGGCCATGTGTCGCCGAAGCAATACACGACCTGCCCAGTCGGCTCCAAGGTGCAGATCAAGCTCCACCCAACGAAGCCAGGTTTGTGGGTGCTGGATTGCGGACAAGCTGATGTTGCTCAATGAGCAGACTAACCAGCAGTGCTAACCTGTCACCAACTGCTTCGCCTGATCATAACCCGGCGCGGCGAAGCCATGCTCGCTGGCGGTGACTCTGGCGAGCGCGACGAGATGCCGCCAACGGAAGGAAGGCCGCGTGGCCGCGAATTCTTCCGCGACGGTGCGGTAGAACTTCTCGGCGTGCAGCGCGCCGTCTTCGCTCACGGCGTATCGCAAGAACATGTCAAAGACCGGCCTGGCGTCATGGCCGGCTTCGCCATAGGCAGCCACTATCGCCGCCGCGGTTGACTGATCGTTTTGTTGCACGCAGTCGTCCAGTTCGGCAAGCAAGCCTTCTTTGTCGTTGGCTTTGACTTTGGCGGCATGCTCAGCCAGCGGATAGGCATCGTCCAACTGGCCGCGGCTTTGACCGGCCGTGTGATACGCGCCGACGATAAGACTGGCCATGGCGTTGCGCGGATTGCTCACCCCGGCGATGTGTCGCCAGGCGTTGGCAGCGTCCGAAGCATGAACGCCCACGGACGCGCCGTGTACGCTGCCGACGGGACGCTCGGCGTCGCCTTGTTGTCGACCAGGGTCACGCAAGACCAGCAAGTTGGCCGCAAGCGCGATCGCTTCGCCAACCTGGCTGGGGTTGTAACCATCAGCTAGGGCGGAAGCCACCGCGTCGGCCGCTTGTTCGCGCGAACCGCCGTAGACAACCTGTGCAAGTTCTTCCAACCAAGTGTCATCGCCTTCGCGCGTGCCGGATTTCCCAGCGGCGAGGTTGTAGCGGTCCATCAGCTTGGGCAAGACTTTGCGAATGGCAGGCTCCGCGCGGGTCCCTTTGGCGACATCGAGTTCTTCATCAATGCAAAAGCGCACGGACTGTCGCAACATCGTCAGCGCGTGTTCTTCGCCTGTGATGCGGAGGATATCCCACGCTCTCCAGGCGAGCACGACGCGGTGCACGTTCAAGTCATCCTGAATGATGTGCTGCAGGTCATTGTAAGCCTCGCGAGGATCTTCCATGGTCTTGCGGGCGAGCGCCTTCTCGGCCTCTTCGTACTTCAACTCATGGACAAGTTGCCGCAACTCGGGATGGTGTTCGGCGAGTTCCTCAGCGGCGTGCAGTTCGTGCAGCATCTCCGCGGCGCGACCACCGTTGACCTGGATCTTGTGCGAGTTGCGATAAAGAACCTTGAGCACCGGCAACGGCGCCTGCTCGCCTGGCATCTCTCGCGACATCTGCAGCGCCGGCACCAAGGCCATCAACGCGTGATAGCCAACGTAGTCATGTCCGCCGAAGGTGCGTGCATTCGCCAATGCGCCGGCGGCGGTCAATGTCTTGAGCGATGTGCCGTTGCGATGTTTTTCCAGCAAGACCGGCTGCAACTTGTCGATGGGCGTTTCCTGCATCAAAGCGACCAGCGGCTCCAGCGCGCCGAAGTCGAGCGGATCAGCGCCATCGATCATGTCTCCCCGCGACACGAGCCCCATCTCGTGAACACATGCCGAGCCAACTCCGGCCACCAGCATGCCTCGGCCAACTTGTGCCAGAAAACGTCGTCGGTTGGGGGTCCACATGACAAACTCCTTTGAAAAGGGCGGGCGGAGAATCCAAAGGTCAGCAGTGAAGACGACAGCAAGTTGTTGTTGGCGACGCCAAGGCTGGTGAGACATTTGGGCCAGTCTGGACGCCGCATACTGTATAACGCGCGGACGTTACTCCGGCTTGTTTTTGGCTTGATTTTTTTCCGGCCCGGCTGGGTCTCTCATGGCGATTCCCGCACGTTTGCGGCGGGTATTCAACGTAACCAGCAGCAGCGCGGAAGCCCCCCACATCACCAGAATGACAATGCCCATCAGGCTGAAAGCGCCGTGGAGCCCGTCGCGTGCGCGTTCGGCGTCGGTTTCCAAGGGGCGGATGATCTCCAGTACACCGCGGACATCACCAACCGCCCAATCTGTTTTCATGCTGTCTTCGTGCGAGTTGTGGCAAGCCACGCAACTTTCCTGCATGAGCCGCGCGGTGGCATAGCGCAAAGCAGGTTGATCGCCATAGTTCTCAAAGCGAAAGAAAGGTTCCTGTGGATTTGCTCTCAGCGCGACCAATGCGTCCTGCTCAAACTCGTCAAGCACGCGGCCGCGCATACGGTTGCGGAAGGGAAAGTCGCTGAAGTGTCTCACCTTCATGCCGGATTCATTACTGCTGACGCGCTCGCCCAACTCGGTAAGGAACGTCGCAGGCACGGGGATCGCATGAGGTTGATTGCGATAGTCATGCGTCACGTCAACAGGCGTGTTGGTCACGCGATCAACCACTTGCGAACTGTAGTGCGTGTTGACGTCTTCCAACAGACGCGAATAGGTCGCCGCGTTTTCCAACGCCGATTCCCGAATCACTTCGTCCGAGAGTTGGCCCATCGAAATCAAACCGAGAGCCGAACCAAGCGTAAGCGCCATCATCAAACTGGCAGCCACCGGATTGCGACGGCACCACCGCCATAACCTTTCCGCCATGCCGATCGGTCGGGCTTTGATTGGTTCGCCGTTTCCATAGCGCCGCAGGTCCGCGGCAAACTCCGCCGCGCTGGCGTAACGGCGCTGCGGATCTTTTTCGATCGCCTTAAGGCAAATGGTCTCCAGGTCGCGGGGAATACGATCATTCCAATGTCGCGGTGATTCCGGATCATCCTGCAACACCTGCAACAGCACCATGCGACGGTTACCGCGAAAGGGTCGCCGCCCGGCCAGCATCTCATAAAGCACAATGCCCAGGCTGTAGACATCGCTGCGGGGATCAACGGCCGCAACATCGCCTCGGGCTTGTTCCGGAGACATGTAAGCAGGCGTTCCCATCACCTGGCCGTCCGGCGTCATTTGCGAGTCGTCGGCTTCGAACTTCGCCAAGCCGAAGTCCATCAAGTGCGGGTTGTCTTGCGCATCGATAATAATGTTGGAAGGTTTGACGTCGCGATGCACGACGCCTGCCGCATGCGCATAGGCCAGAGCATCAGCAATTTGTTTGGCCCAACGCGCGGCTTTGCGCGGAAGGAGTGGCTGCTCGGAAGCTTTATCTGTATCTGATGATTCTTCGGCTTCGTCGCTACTTCCCAGGACCGCTTCAAGCGTTCGTCCTTCGATAAACTCTTGCACCAGAAAGTAGGTGCCATCGGTCGTCTTGCCGGTACCGAAGAGCATCATGATGCCGGGGTGCTTGAGTCGGGCCGCACTGCGTGCTTCGCGAAGGAAGCGGTCAACGTCCTCTGGTCCGGCAAAGCCAGAGGGCCGCAAGACTTTGACGGCCACCGTGCGTTCCAACTCAACATCCTGCGCGCGAAAGACATGCCCAAACGAACCGCTGCCGACGCGTTCCAACAGCTCGAACTTGCCCAGCCTTCGCGGGAGTGTTTGATCGGAATCGTCTTCTGCCGCAAAGTCGGGCTGCGTATGTTCGATCGCCGCGATGGCCGCCGCCATCCACGATTGCGTCAAATTCTCTGACTGAACTTCGTCAATTGCCTGGGAGTTGGCACTGGAGCGCACGAACGAGAGCAACTCATCCTGTCGGAAGATGTCGGCATCCGGTGCGGCCGACTCGAATGCAGCCAATGCTTGTTCGCAAGCGGTGCACTCCGCGACATGCTCCGCGATGTGGTCGAACGCGTCACGCGCGAGCTTTCCCACGGAGAAAGCCGCGAGTTCATCACGTGTTGGACAGAGAGATTTCGCCATGACGCGGAAAGCGGCGCCACATCGCCGCAAGGCATTGCACAAAGTCAGTTGCGGACGCACATCCATTCTAACGGCCACACGTTACATTTCCCGCCTGGAGCGGTCTCCCTTCGCGCGAAAGTGAGATGACATACATCGCGGGAATTCGCTTTGCCGTAAATGTGCGCGTTCAGTAGCCTGGAGTGAACCGAAGCGGCACGAGTTGTTGCCGCAAGCAGATTCTGGACCATGCTATGTCCGGCAGCACCGCATCCTCGCAAAATACCGGCTCGCGACTTTCTACCGGGACGTCGCGAAGCCTGCTGTACCTTGCGCGGCAGGATGATCCCGCCGCCTGGGAGAAGCTGGTCCAACTCTATGGTCCATTGGTCGCCATTTGGTGCCGACGCTCTGGTCTGCAGGAAGCGGACGCTCGGGATGTTTTTCAGGAGGTGTTTCAAGCGGTCGCCCGCAAGCTGCACACGTTTCGCAAGGAGCGAGAAAGCGACACCTTCCGAGGCTGGTTGCGGACGATTACGCAGAACAAAATCCGCGATCAATTTCGCAAAGCCGGACGTGACCCCCAGGCGATTGGCGGCACGGAAGCTCATCAATGGATGGAGCAATTGCCGACTGCCGACGTGGCATCGGACCAGAGCAGCGAGAGCGACTCTTCCCAGTCTGCTCAGGGTGATGTCTGGGCCGAAGACGACGCGGCTTCGCAACGTGTGGTCTTTCAGCAAGCGCTGGAACTCATTCGCACCAACTTTGCGACGCACACATGGCAAGCGTTCATCCGCACAACAGTTGATGGGCAGTCCAGTACGGACGTGGCGGACGAACTGGGCATGACGCCGGGCGCGGTTCGCGTTGCAAAGTCTCGCGTGCTGCAACGCTTGCGCGAAGAGCTGGGTGACTTGCTTTAGCCGGCAAGCCATTTGGCTTGTGTGTCTCAAAGTTTCCTCATGCGGCGTTTGAAGCCGCGCTGGATGTTGCGCGAAGCATGCGAGATCGCTTCGTTCTGAAAATCCAAATTGTCAAAGATCGAAACGGCAAATTCCCACGGAAGCTGCGCAGTCGGCAAGAAGAGTTTTCAAAAATCTTCGGGACTGGGGAAACATGTTGCGGTGTTAATTCATTTCGCTCGCAAGCTATTCGGGGCACTTGAAGGTGCAACGTGGCAATCTGCGTCCGGGCGAGATCGATGGTCTTTCGGTAAGTGTTGTTGTGGATTGCATTTGCAACTGCTTGCTTCCTCAATCGTTTGGCAAAACAAATCGTTCGGTGACCGAATGGTTTGTGCAGTGAAGCATTTTCTAGGGCTTGTTAGGTCGATTTGGCGCTCAGTTGCGCGTTCGTAGCTGCGTTTTGGGGGTGAGTTGGGAGCGAAAATTGCTTCCGCACAGTAAGTGTTGGCGCTTTGGGGATCTTGAAGGTTGATGTTGCGCATCACAAAGTTCTTCTCTTGAATGCATTTGATGTTCTGCGGAATCGACGGTGGCCCGACACGCACGGGAAGCGAGCTTCCCGTGGCACCCAC
>CALJLD010000211.1 GCA_937982665.1 uncultured Planctomycetales bacterium | reverse complement strand
TCAAGCCGGCGGCGGAACCTGGGGCGGTTGCGTGTATGATGTGGACGCCATCATCGCGCGGCTGCAAGGAGCGAATGTCCATTGATGAACGCATGGATCGACATTGTCGAGTACAGAGATTTCCATGACGTTCCACGAATCTTTGTCGTTGATCTTGATGGAACGTTGCTCCTGTTCGATTGCCAATTTGACGAAGTTGCTGACGAATACCCCAATACGTTTGAGGTCTACCAACTGCATGACAATATCGCTTTGCCGCTTGATTGGAGTGAACTGGCCTCCAAAGCGGCGCGGCATAAGGGGCAGATCTCAGTCAGCGATGTGGTCTTCGATGAATCCAGACGAAAGCGCGTTCGCCGAAAAGAGCTTGAGGCTTCGTTGAGCGAAATTGACGAATGACCGCATTCGAGGCCACGCACAACAAACTTGCCGTGTCCGCATCGAATCGAGTAATCCATGGTCAGCAAAGATGATCCACTCCGTCCTGCTTTCCAAACAATGGTTCATTCGCTCAAGAAGGGACATGGGTTACGAGTTGATCACAAGGACTTGGACGGTCTCGGCATGGGGGTTTTGATGACCACCGAACGTTTGGGCGTTCGGATCGGCTGCTGTATGCGAGATAGCTGGTTCCGCTGGATTGTGTTTGAAAACATGCGGGTTGCACGGTGTCCCGGCTACCCGGCAAACTGGAAGACCCGAAGTGGCATGTACCTTGGAATCAACTTGATCGATCTGGATGACTTTCCTCAGTGGAAGCAATACGGTGACAACGACGAATTGGTATACCTGCAGTCGTGCTACGAATACCTGACAGAATTCATCGCAACGGGAGTACCACGCAAAGTGTTCGCCGGTCATCGCCGCCGCAGATTCGAGATTATCTTTCTCGACTAGTGCTGTATCGCAGCTAAAGATTCGGATTTGCACTGACTCAATACCGGGGCACTGTTGGACGAGCCAGCAGTCGCACCCAAAAGAAATCGAGCTGTGTCGCAGCACTGGGGTGACTGAAATCTCTTGCGAGGGTTTCAATTCTATTTGCACTGTTCGCGCTCACCTTTATGCCAAGGCAGTGGGGTGGTTTGTGTATGATGTTGACGCCGTGACTTCGTCCCACAGAATCTCCAACGCCCACACAATCGTTTGAGTCTCATGCAACTTTGTCTTTCGCAGGTCTGCACGCTGCATGCTTCGTTTGAAGAAGATGTGGAAGAATACTCGTCCGCGGCATGCAACAGCTTGGAAGTGTGGCTGGGCAAGCTGGAAGGTTATCTGGAGCGGCATTCCCTGGACGAGGCCAAGGCTTTGCTTGGGGAGCATGGCGTCAGCATTCCGGTGGCCGCGTTTCAGGGAGGGCTGTTGGAAAGCCAGGGCGAGAAGCGTGCCGAGCATTGGGATCACTTCGCCCGGCGTTTGGAGTTGTGCCAACAGCTTGGTGTGGAAACGCTGATTGTGGCGGCCGATATTGTGGGTCCACTTTCGCAGCAGGACATTGAACGCGTAACAACTTCTCTCAGTCAGGCGGCCGCGCAAGCCGGCGCGGCGGGAATGCGGCTCGCGTTGGAGTTTCAAGCGCGAAGTGCCTTGTGCAACAACTTGCAGACGTGCGCTGCGATGATTGCCGACACAGGCAGCCCTCACTTGGGCATTTGCCTGGACGCGTTTCACCTTGCGATTGGGCCGAGCAAGACGGAAGACTTGGGCTACCTGTCGGCGGAGAACCTGTTTCATGTGCAGTTGTGCGATGTGGCCGGTGCTGCCAGAGAGTTGGCTGCGGATGCGGACCGCATTCTGCCGGGCGAAGGCGACTTCCACCTCGCTCCGTTGCTGGAGCACTTGAAGCAGATCAACTACGCGGGGACTGTCTCAATTGAATTGCTCAATCCGCAGGTGTGGGAAAACCCGCCGGCACAGTTTGCCGAGATTGCCATGACGGCGCTGCGCAAACTGTTGGGAATGGCGAAGATGGAGTAATGCGGTTCTGTGTGATCTGGCACGCAATCTTGGCCGATTGCGGTGCGTTTCTTGCCGCAAGCCTGGTCTTTCGCGATAATTCAAGCGGGAGGCGGCAGGTTGCTGATGCAGCCGGTCTTGAAGTATGCGCTCCAGGAAGGACAGGAAATGAACACCTCGCGAGAATCTGATTCCGCGCGCCGCCTCGTTGTCATTCGAGTGACGTTGTTGCTGGGCGTTGTTGTCGGCGTCTTGATGGCAAGCGCAACGAACGCGAGTGCGCAATATGACCGCAACCGTCATGGCTCGCCGGGCATGCAGCAGGCGGATCGCCACAACCCATTCGCTCAAGGTGGCTCTTCTGTCTACAGCAACAGAAGCAACAGCCGTGTGACCATTGGCGGGACGTTTGGTTTTGGATTTGGCTATCCGTCCTACGGTTATCCGGCTTATGGGTATCCTGGCTTTGCCGGCTATCCACCGCTGATTGATAACCCGTACTACTACGGTTCTTATTCGCCGTACTTGCCGTATTATCGGACCCGCCGATTTCGAGGCGGATCGTACATGTTGCCGCCGGTTGTGTTGCCGGCAGAGACGTTGTTTGGGCCGGCGGCAGCCGCGCGATTTTTCAACGGAGGCAATCCAGCTCCGGTTGTGAACAACCCGCCGGTGATTATCAATGTGAACGGCGGTGGCAATGCGGTTCCCGCCAACGCGAACGCTAATGTGAATGAACGTGGCGAACCCAAATGGGCTCGCGAGGTTACGCTGGCGATGCGTGAGCGGGCATGGCGGTTTATTGAGATGGGCGACCGAGCTTTTATCGACAAGGACTACCGCGCGGCGATTGAGCGCTATCGTGGAGCGGCCCGCGCGGCTCCTCGCATTGTGGAAGCTTATCTCAAGCAAGCCCAGGCGATGATCGCGCTGGAAAGGTATGACGCGGCGTTGGAAGCGTACAACCGCGCTCTGGCGTTGCCGCCTTTGTGGGTGACGGCCAACTTCTCACTTACTGAACAGTACGGCCCGGAAGGTCAAGAATTGAAGACCGCGCACTTGGATCAACTGGCGGCCGCCGCGGAGAAAGACCCGAACAACGCCGACTTGCTGTTGTTGATTGGCATGGAACTTTTTTACGACCAGCAGCCGGAACGCGCGGTGAACTTCCTGCGTCGCGCGAAAGAGCTTGGCGCGCAAGGCGTGGACCTTCCTGCAGACGCTGGCAATGTTGCGCCGGGTAATGCTGCCCCGGGTGCTGGAGTGCCTGGTAATGCCGCGCCGGGCGCTGCAGGAGCCGCCGCAGGCCAGGGCGGCGATGATGCTCCGCCGATCCCCAATCCGCCGCCGGTTGGGAAGGATCGCCGCATCTTCTGAATTGCGGTCATTTGGGCGAGAGCACTTTGTGAATGGGCTAACGCCTGCGCTTTGGTTGTCTGGCCGAACGGATTACACTGTTCGCCAGCGTACCCCACTTTCTGGAATACCAACACAACACCCTTGCGCGCTTTGGGGAATTGCAATGATTCGCCACACGTCCTTGTTCCTGGCTCTTTCATTTATCGCCTGCATGACCACATCCGTATTTGGCCAACCGCCGCACGCAAAGAAGGTTCCCCACGAGTTGACAACGCATGGGCATACGCGTGTTGATCCGTACTACTGGCTGCGAGAGCGGGAAGACTCGGAGGTGATTGCCTACCTGGAGGCGGAGAATGCCTACATGGAAGCGGAAATGGCGGAGTACAAAGACCTGGAAAAGAAACTCTTCGAGGAAACCAAAGCTCGCATCAAGCAAGATGACGCCAGTGTGCCGGTCCACAACGACGGGTATTGGTACTACACCCGATTTGAAGAAGGCCAGCAGTATCCGCTGTATTGCCGGAGCACGAATCGCAATCAGGCTGACGAGCAAGTCATTCTGAATGTGAACAAGCTCGCCGAAGGCCACGAGTTTTGTTCTGTTCGCGGCAACCGGGTCAGCACCGATCGCAATCTGCTGGCGTTTGGCGTGGATTTTGTCGGGCGGCGCAAGTACACCGTCCGCGTGAAGGACTTGACCACCGGCGAACTCCTGCCGGATGAGCTTGTTGATGTCACCGGCAACATGGCTTGGGCGAACGACAACAAGACGCTCTTCTACACGCGACAAGACCCTGAGACGCTGCGTTCGTACCGTGTCTATCGGCATACGCTGGGAACAGATCCGGCGGAGGACGTTTTGGTTTACGAAGAAGAAGACGAGACCTTTCGCTGCGGTGTGTCCAAGACGCGCTCCAAGCGATTCATTGTGATTGGTTCTTCGCAGACTTTGTCTGACGAATACCGCTACCTGGATGCGAACAATCCGCAGGGCGAGTTCAAGCTCGTGCAGCCGCGGCAGCGCAATCTGGAGTATTCCGTCGCTCACCTGGGCGATCACTTTTACATTCGCACCAACCTGAATGCGGAGAACTTCCGCCTGGTCAAAGCGCCGGTTGCAACGCCAGGAGTGGAGAACTGGGAGGAGGTCATTCCCCATCGCAGTGATGTGTACCTGGAAGGCGCAACGCTGTTCGATAACTTCTTGGTGACTGAAGAGCGCGAGGCGGGGTTAACGCACATTCGCGTCCGGCCGTGGGATGCGGACGAGTCATTCGATCTGGATTTTGGCGAGCCAACGTATTCCGCCGGAGTGAGCCAAAACCCGGAGATGAACACGACGAAGCTTCGCTACAGTTACACCTCGATGACAACGCCGTCATCAGTCTACGAATTTGACATGGGCACCCGTGAGCGGACGCTGTTAAAAGAATCGCCGGTGCTAGGCGGTTTTGATAAGACCAACTACGTCACGGAGCGGCATTGGGTGACGGCTCGTGATGGCGTCAAAGTTCCGATCTCGCTGGTCTACCGCAAAGGCACACAGATTGACGGCTCCACGCCGTGTTTGCTGTATGGGTACGGTTCGTACGGCTCCAGCATGGACGCTTCGTTCTCGTCAGACCGGCTGAATCTTGTTGATCGGGGATTTGTTTATGCCATTGCGCATATTCGCGGCGGTCAGGAAATGGGTCGGCATTGGTACGAAGACGGCAAACTCTTCAACAAGAAGAACACCTTCACGGACTTCATTGATGCTGGTGAATACCTCATCAAGGAAAAGTACGCCGATCCGCAAAGGATCTTCGCCCGAGGCGGGAGTGCAGGCGGATTGTTGATTGGAGCGGTGATCAACATGCGGCCGGACTTATTCACCGGCGTGGTTGCGGATGTTCCCTTCGTTGATGTGGTGACCACGATGTTGGACGACTCGATCCCGCTGACAACCAACGAATATGACGAGTGGGGCAACCCCAACGAGAAGGACTACTACGAGTACATGCTTTCGTATTCGCCGTACGACAACGTGCAAGCGAAAGATTATCCGCACATGCTGGTCACAACCGGCCTGCATGATTCGCAAGTGCAATACTGGGAGCCTGCGAAGTGGGTCGCGAGACTTCGCGAACTCAAGACGGATGACCACCTGTTGTTGCTCAAGACCAACATGTCCGCAGGCCATGGCGGTGCGTCCGGGCGGTTCTCACGGTTGGAAGAGATTGCGTTCCGGCACGCGTTCCTGCTGCGGTTGGCAGGCATCTCCGAGTGAGCCGATCGCATTGTTTCGGCTCTTGGCAACTATTCCAAACGTGACACGAACCAAGCGCGAGTGCAAGACGTTGGAAGCGGCCGTTTCAGAATTGTGTGAACGCCTGCGCGAAGTCGTGGCGATACTGCACGCCGCGGAGGATGCTGCCTGGCCGGATTGGTTTGAGAAGTTGCTGGCACGCATCGAGCAGGGCAAGCTGAGCGCGGTGGGAGACTTGCTGGGCTGTTATGGCGGGATGAGCAGCTTCAATGACCTGGTGCTTACGCCTGTGAATGGCCATCGCGTAGAAGCGGACGAGGAATACACAATTAACAACCGGCTCGATGCGCTCCGGCGACGGATGTACGATCTGGCCAGCGAAATTGAGCGCAGGCGTAAGCAAAAATTCTGATGCCGACGAAGAAGCCAACTCGTTGAAGCAGGAATTGGTTGTGGCTATCGATCCTCAAGGATGGCGTCACACCTGCGGAAGTGGGCTTCCTGCTTAGCGTCGAATTTCGCGCCGCGCAGATCGACCAGGTAAAAGTCGACGTCCTCGATTCTAGCGCCGCGGAGGTCCGCCCCGCACAGGTTGGCTTTGCGGATCACATGCGGCGGCTTGTAGTGTTGTTCGTCAAAGTCGTTTGTATAGAACCCGGTCTTGCTGCCATGCCCGGCCGGCGCGCTTCCCACGAGGCCGCTACGGGAAGATCCCATATGAAACGTGCATTGGCGCAGGTCGGATTCACGAAGATCAGCAAATGACAGGTCGACATCGGCCAGGCCGCAGAACTTCAACTTGCATCCGCTCAGGTCCGCACCGGAAAGATTGCCGCCTGTCAGGTATGCGCCGGTCAAGTTTGCACCTGCAAGCTGCAAACCCGGCCATTCGACGAATTCCAAGTCGCAGCGACAACAGTCAGCACCCGAAAGGTTGGCTCCGTGCATGTTCACGTTTTGCAAAGAGGTGTCCCGCAAGATGGCGTACTGCAGTTGCGCCGACTGGAAGTCTGCGTTCTGCAAAGTGGCGCCAACCAGGTTGGAACTGTGCAGGTTGGCTCGGCTGAAGTTCGCCGAGGTAAGGTTCGCCTGATGGAAATTGGCGAACAGCGCAAACCCATCGCTTAAGTCCAGATTGGCCATCCTAGCTTTGTTGAATATGCCGTGAGATAAGTTTGCCCGGCGGAACCTGGCGTTGCACAAGTTTGCGCCCGTGGCGATGACGCCAGAGAAGTCCGCGCGAAATCCATCCGCGCCGCTTAGATCTGCGTCAAACAACTTCGCACTCGATAACTCCGCACACCGCAAGTTGGCGTTGCTCAAAATGACATTCGCAAGTTCGGCCCGTGCCAGTTTGATTTCCTGCCAATTGGCTTCCGCAAAGAAACCTCCCTTGAGGTTGCAGTTTTCACCGCTGGGCCGCCAATGCGGTCTGGCTGAAAACAACACGCTGGCAACCAGCGGACGGAATTCGCGGCGGTCGTCAAACATCGCCTGCAGTTGTTCAAAGCTCTCGGAGTCATCGCGCAACAACTGGGCGAGTTCTCGGATGACATCGCGCGGCAACATTTCGTTGGGGAAAATGCCTTTGCCGTCTTGCAAGATCCGCGAATGGAAATAGTCCGCCGTCAGAAGAATCTGGACAATCCTTAGACCGAGCAGAGTGCGGAGTTCATCGTTAATCGTTCGCAACAGGTTGCGGTAGCGAATTCTGCGGACGCCGTCACGACCTCGCTGCGAAATTGCGGCCGCATAGCGTCGCGCGACGCGCAATCGTTTTGGGCTTTCACACAGTCTGGCAACGGCGGCCCTCAGCGCTGCGCGCATGTCGGCAAGATTTTCATCCGCGGCGAACTCATCGGCCACACGGCAAAAGAGCGACGCGTTGCCGGCCAACACATGACTGTCCTCGGCAAATCTCGCAACCACCGACGCGCACTGACTGGGATGCACAGCCAACAAGTAGTCGATCAAATCATCGCGCTTCCAACCAACCAGCGGCATCGGAAGTGTCGCATCAATGGGTCGCCGCGCGGCGCAAACCACCAGGCGATCCTTGGGCAGCTTCCGAACGTCAATCAAGTTGGCATCGTCGAGCAGCGTCAACTGATCGGCATAGTCCTGTGCGGCCAGGTGCGCCAGGGCGACAGACTTGCCAGCGCCGGGCAATCCGGTCACGCAGATACGGCCTTTGTGTCCCTGTTCAATCAGCGACTCGATGACATCCTCAAGCAGGAGTTCATCGCCGTTGTCTGGAGACACAACGCGCGGCTTCACCGCGGCCAATTGCGGAACGATCATGGCAACACCCCCTTGCAGAATTGCCCTGTTTTGCGTGGCGAGCCCACGGCATTCAGGATAGCGAAATCCGCGCGAAGGTGGCAAAAGTCTGATACGCGCCAGTTTATCTTGGGGGCCAGCTGACGACGCAATCCGGCAATCTGCATACCAGGTTGACGCGCTATTTCATTTATCCGCCTTTTCCGGCTTCCGCACCTCAATCCCCAGCTCGCGCATTTGCCGCTCGTCGACGGAGCCTGGTGCTTCGGTCATCATATCCGTGGCTTTTTGCGTTTTGGGGAAGGCGATGCAATCGCGGATGTTGTCCCGGCCTGCGAAGGTCATCACCCAGCGGTCCAGTCCCAACGCGATGCCACCGTGCGGCGGAGCGCCGAATTTGAGCGCGTCCAGCAGGAAACCGAACCGCTCTTGGGCTTGTTCCTCTTCGATGCCCAACAGGTTGAACACGCGCTGCTGCACGTCCGCGTTGTGAATTCGGATTGTGCCGCCGGCGGCTTCCGAACCGTTGATGACCAGGTCATAAGCCACGGCCCTGCAGCCAGCCGGATCGGACTCGAGCTTCTCAATATCTTCCGGCCGCGGCGCGGTGAATGGATGATGCTTGGCCGCCCAGCGGTTTTCTTCTTCGTCCCACTCGAACATCGGGAACTCGACGACCCATGAATAATGCATACTGCGCGGATCGTACAGTTTGAGTTCTTCGCCGAATCGCTTGCGCAGCAGGTGTAAGGCTTTGCACGTGACGTCAAAGCTGTCCGCAACGAAGAGCAGCAAGTCGCCGGGCTTGGCTTCCAGCCGCTGGCCGATTTGCTCCAGGACTTCCGGCTTAAAGTTCTTGGCCGTAGGCGAAGCCAGCTTGCCGTCGGTTTCGACCTTGAACCAAACCAGCCCTTTGGCTTGCGAGTTGCCTTGCACAAACTCGGTCAGCTCATCGATCTTCTTGCGCGAGTAACCTTCCGCCGCGCCGCTGGCATTGATCCCCCGCACGCGGCCACCGGATTGGCTTGCGCCTTCGAACACGCGAAAGCCGCTTTCGCCGGCCAGGTCGGTCACGTCGATCAGTTCCATCCCGTACCGCAGGTCAGGAGCGTCATGCCCAAAACGCTCCATTGCTTCGTCGTAAGTCATTCGCGGCAACGGCAACGAGACATCTTGATCCAGCAGGATCTTGGCGATGTGAGCGACCAGGCCATCGACAACGCCCAGCACATCCTCCATCTCGACAAATGCCATCTCCAAGTCCAACTGCGTGAACTCTGGTTGGCGGTCAGCGCGCAGATCCTCGTCACGAAAACAACGCGCGATTTGAATGTACCGGTCGTAGCCGGCGATCATCAGGATCTGCTTGTAGAGTTGCGGCGATTGCGGCAGGGCGTAAAAGTTACCGGGAAACACTCGGCTGGGCACCAGGTAATCCCGCGCGCCTTCAGGCGTGCTGCGGCCCAGGATTGGAGTTTCCACTTCGATGAATCGCTGCTCGTCGAAGTAATCGCGCATGCCTTTGGCCATGCGATGCCGCAACAGCAACGTTTGTTGCATCTCGGGTCGCCGCAAGTCCAGGTAGCGGTACTTGAGCCGCGTTTCCTCGCTGGGAAGTTCCGGAGTGGCGGGAATCAACGGCGGCGGGGCGCTCTTGTTCAACAAAGTGATGGATGTTGGGCGGAGTTCGACTTCGCCGGTTTCCATTTTCTTGTTGAGCATGCCTTCTGGCCGAGGTGCGACTTCGCCTGTCACGGAGACGACGTATTCCTGATGCAAGTCACGAGCGATTGCCGCAACGTCTTCGCCCTGTTCCGGCCCGATGGCGACCTGCGTGATTCCGTAGCGGTCGCGGAGGTTGAAGAAGATCAGCCCTCCCTGGTCACGGTGAGTGTGCACCCAGCCTGCGAGCGTCACGGTCTGTCCCAGGTGTTCTTTGCGCAGTTCGCCGCAAGTATGTGTGCGTAACAATGTCTTATCCTGTGCCTTTCCGGCGTTTTCGTCAGTAATCTCGGCAAAAGGCTGCCATTCTAAAATGTGCCTGGGGAAGCGCATAGGTTCGCGCTTCCTCAAGAACCGCGTGCGGAAGGCAACTTCACCGCGAACTTGACGTTGAGCCGGGCTTTTGCCAGCCTGATCGTCGTTCAAAGACAACATTCCGCGTGACGCGCCGCCGACATTTCGCATGGACGCTGCTCAACTCTCGATTGGTGTTATTGGTGCACGCCGAGTGCGGCACGGCATCGGACCATTTGTTGCCGCGCATTTGGCCAGGTTGGGCGCGAACGTCAAAGCGATCGCCGGCACGAGCGCTGAGTCTGTCGCGGCGGCACAGGATGACTTGCGGCGTTTGGCTGGCATCTCGCCGCGCGGGTACGCCGATGTTGCGGAGATGTTCAACACGGAAGACCTGGATGCCGTGGCGATCTGTTCGCCAGACTCCGTACACGGTGAGCAGTTGCGGCTGGCGCTCGCTGCGGGGCTGCACGTCTTGTGCGAGAAGCCGTTGATCTTTGATGGACGCTCAAACCCGGCCGTGACGGCGGACGAACTGGCCAAACAGTTTGCGGCCCGAGGGCTGGTGTTGGCGGTGAACGAGCAATGGCCAAATACGCTGGCGGGCTACGATGAACTCGTTCCCAGCGAGCGTTCGTCTCCGCCGGAAGATTTCCGGATGTTGCTTTGCCCTGGCGCAACCGGCTTGGAGATGATCCCCAACTCCATGCCGCATGTGCTGAGTATGTTGTTTGCTTTGCACGGGGAAGCGGCTGCCGATACCGCTACGATTCGCGACATTGAAACCTGCGTGAAATACCGCAACGAGCAAGGTGAAGCTTCGGCGGCGAAGATCTCCTTTGTCTTTGTCAGCGGAGGAGATGCAGAACGGAAGACGAATGAACGGAAGACAAATGTTGTGACAGAGTTGCAGTTCGCGGCAAGCCCTCCGCGTCCGGCTGCGTACGCAATTGATGGGCGTGCCGTGAATCGCGTGATTCGGCAGCCGGGCTACAGGATGTTCCTTGAACGACTGGAACTTGGTAAGGGCGAGAGTTTGCTTGACGCTGCGATGGCCATGCCAGAAGACAACGCACGCGTAAGCATTCCGCTGGTTGATCCATTGCCGCTTTTGCTACGCGATTTCTTGGATCGCTGCCAACAACCACACCCGGCGGAAAACAAGACTGCCGTGCGCAGTTTGGATGCGCTGTGGCAAATCTGTGAGGCGGCCAGGGCGAATGCTGACTTTGCTCCACAGGTGATATTGTAGGCGTTTGCTTCGTTCGATTGATAGCAGTGCCGGCGCGCTTGCTTAATTGCTTTGGATGTTGAGCTTGGCGTGTGAGAATTTCGCGGCTGACGTCGCGCCAAAACATCGTATCAAATGCTGCTGGCACGGAACCCGCATTGACCTTAGATCGCGGAACTGATACTAGCTATCCGCCGTATCTTCACTTCTTGTCGATTCCGCTCGCGTAAAGACGACGCGCATGGATCCCTTGTGGATCGTATTTCTGATAACCCTGGTCGCTTCGCTGGCCCTGACCCCGCTTGCGCGGTTTGCAGCCGCACGGCTAGGCGCCGTTGACGCCCCAGATGGCCTGAGGAAATTGCACGCGCGCAGCGTACCGCTGTGGGGTGGCGTGGCAGTTTACGTAGCGCTGTTGATTGGTTTGACCGTTATTCAAGCCTTGGGCTACGGCGCGGAGACCGGTCTGGCGGAGCTATCCACCGTGCTGATCAGCGCCGCAGGTTTTGTTTGCCTGTTGGGTTGTGTGGACGATAGTTGGGATCTCAACCCGCGATTCAAGCTGCTGCTGCAAATCGTCTCGGTCTTGCCGATTGCTGCGGCCGGCTATGCAATCGACCGCGTTGTCATCTTCGGCACGCCCATTGAATTAGGTTGGCTTGGCGTTCCGCTGACGGTTCTCTGGCTGGTTGGCTGCATTAACGCCCTGAACCTGCTTGATGGCATGGACGGTTTGGCCGCGACTGTAGGGCTATCCACCGCGGCCATGATGGCTGTCATCGCCACAACGATGGGCCATTACCATGTGGCGATCATTGCAATGGCGTTGGCGGGAGCTTTGGCCGGCTTCCTGATCTATAACTTGCCGCCAGCAAGCATTTTCCTGGGCGATTCCGGCAGCATGGTGATTGGGTTGCTGGTCGGCATCCTCGGCATTCAAGGATCGCTTAAGACCACCGCAACGCTCTCTTTGACCGTGCCGGCGGTTGTGCTCTCCATTCCGATGATCGACACCGCGCTGGCGATTGTCAGACGCAGGTTGTTGGGTTTGCCGATTGATGCGCCCGACCGCGGGCATATTCATCACCGTTTGCTCGAACGCGGCCTGTCCACATGGCAAGCGTTGTGCATTATCGGCGCGTTGGTGCTAACGACTGGCGCGGCGGCAACCGCGGCCACAATTTTCCGCAATGACGCGCTGGCCTGGATTGCGGTCCTGACAGTGTTGGTGCTGATGGTTCGCATGCGGGCTTTCGGTCATTACGAACTCTCGCTGGTTAAGCTGCGAGTGGCCTCGCTGTTGGCATGGACTGTCAACTCGTTGGTTCAATCGGGGCATGGCCGTTCCAAGTTGCGTCCCAAGAAAACGGCCAGCATGAGCTTCGCCGGTGCGTGGCAAGCACTCTGTGAAGAGGCGGCCATCTGCAACGTTGGCCAATTGGACCTCACGCTCTGGGATGGCGAAGATTGTATCGGCCGCCACACCTGGACGAATCTGGCCAAGCTACCGGTGGACGGATTTGCCTGGTCATTGGATTTCACATTTGGTGATAGCGATCACGTGCCCTGTCGCCTTCGCGCGATTGGAAGACATTCGCACGCGTCGCAAGGCTGGAACATGCAGCGGCTGACGCGAATTCTCACGCTCTTTGGTGAGTATTGGACAGCTCGCCCCATGGATCTTCCTCGAGTGCTGAAGATCGAGCAAGCAGCCACGCAGCAGCTTGTTGCCGAGGCGATAGAGCCCTCTGCCCACAACGAGGCCGCTTAAGGCTTGGTGGGCAAACAGCGAGCGAGCTTAGGCTTTCTCTGGTTTTTTTGGAAGGCGCAAGCCACACTAATAAAAAGACTTAGGGTTACTCTTGACCCATCCGACAAAAAAATCTTCCGGTAATGCCTTGCGTCGCTTCATGCCGACAGTTAATTTCGTCGGCAGTCGCTCGCTAATCGTTGGCGGGCACCGCAAGTCACCTTTCGCCGGAGATTCAATTATGAACTCAAGTCACGCCCGTCAATTTGAAATGTCCATCGACATCGACGCCTCGCCGGAAATTGTCTGGCACGCCATCGCCAACGACGTCGAGCTTCGTCGCTGGTTTGCCCCCAAAGCCTCCGTCACGCCTGGGGAGGGTGGCAGCGTGAGTTGGACTTGGGAGGAGCACCATGATTGGCCGCAGACAATCGAGATCTGGGAGCCGGGACAACGCCTGAAGACACGCTACGACTCACTGGCCGCGGACGGGCAGGGGGGTAAGCTGCCGCTCTTCATGGATTTTCAATTGGACGGGCGCGGTGGAAAAACAACGCTGCGTCTCGTCCATTCCGGCTTCGGCCCACAGGCTGATTTTGACAACGAATACGACGGCATCAGCCGTGGCTGGCCAGTGGAGCTTCGCTCGCTGAAGTTGTATGCGGAAAAGCACTTTGGTCAGGATCGCCAGCTGGCCTGGTGCGCGAGAACCTACGATGGCTCGCCGCGCGATGCGTGGGAGAAGCTCACAGGTCCGGACGGGTTGAATTGCGGAGTCAATGTCGACCAGTCCGAAATCGGTGCTCCGTTTGAATTCACAACGGCCGACGCGGATCACTTCGCCGGCACGGCATTGCAATGCCACGAACAGGAATTCACCGGCATGGTTGCCAGTCATGATGATGGCTTCTTTCGCGTCAGTGTGCATGACATGCCAGGCATGAGGACCATCTGGCTGTGGCTCGCCACATATGGAAATGACCCGCAACAGAATGCGGACCTGGCAAGCCGTTGGGAAGCAATGCTCGCGCGCCTGTTCCCGCAAACTTCCGCGAAGGAAAGTGTCGCATCATGAGCGGATCAAAACCTTCAAGCATGGTTGAGGTCGACGTGATTGAAGACACGGACCGCGCCAACACCATGCTGCATCCCACACGTTTGGAATTGTTGGAACACCTGCGCGAGCCCGACTCTGCTGCCGGGCTCGCGCGGCGGATGGGCTTACCGCGACAGCGAATCAACTATCACCTCCGCGAGCTCGAAAAGCACCGGCTCTTGGAACTGGTGGAAGAGAAGCGGACGGGAAATGTTGTCGAGCGGATCTATCGCCGCACGGGGCACGCGTACGCAATCTCGACTGAGGCCTTGGGGCGGATTGGAAGTACTCCAGAAGCCGTGCAAGATCGCTTTTCATCCGCGTTTCAAATTGCGTTAGCGTCACGGTCGGTTCGAGAACTCGGGCAAATGCAAACGGCTGCCGCAGCCGCGGGAAAGAAACTGCCGACGTTGGCATTGGAAACGGAAGTTTGCTTCCGGTCCCCGGAAGAACGCAACGCGTTTGCCAACGAATTGACCGACGCTGTGGCACAACTTGTCAGCAAGTATCACGACGCTAGCGCGGAGAACGGCCGCACTTTTCGGCTGACCGCCGGAGCGTATCCCAAGCCCAAAGGGCAGGGGGGCGCAGCGGAAGATTGAACGCAGCAGGGCTATGACAAATTCAACAGAGCGGCAAGAGATCAGGAACTTTCCTGACAGCGATCGTCGACTTATCATCGTATGTAGGAGGAGACGAAATTGCGGAACTCGCCATGGAAAATGGTTCCGCCATAATCGCCGCACTAACAGCTTGCTAAATGCAAAACTCGACTGATCTTGAAGCTGCCGTATTGGGCGTGATTCTTTCGCACGGGCCTTGCACGGCGTATCGCGTGCGTGAAAGGTTTCGTGGGTCGCTTTCCGCCCATTGGAATTGCAGCACCGGTGCCATTTATCCAATTTTCGCAAGACTTGAGGAGCGAAAACTCATCCGCCCAGCCAAGGGCTCGGAAGAGTCCTTTGGCGTGAAGTATGAGATCACGTCAAAGGGCACCCAGTCGTTGCGGGATTGGTTGCTGGACACGCGCCGGGATGGCAGCCAGTTGATGAACTTTGATCCGCTGCGGGCCAGGCTCAACGTCCTGGCGGCGCTTTCGCGTGAGGAGCGGATGGAATTTGTGCAAACAACGCGCGATCTCCTGAACCAACATCTCAAGCTCATTCGTCAGGACGTTCGCAAGAAAAAGACCGCGGACAACGTCTTTGACTATCTGGTTGCTCGCGGCGCCTACATGTCCGTTCGCACGCAATTGCGTTGGTTGGACGAGGTCGAGGTCGCATTGCAAGAACACGAAACCGTCCAAGCGGAAACCTAAAGCACGTTTGACCTTCGTGCTGAGGCTGGCCATGAACGAATTTGCCAATCCGAGAACGTCACAAGAACTCACGCCGGCCGTAGCGCGGATTCTCGCAGGATTGTGTGAGCAAACTTCCGCATCCTCGCCGCTGGCTGCGCAATTGCTGCTTGGATTGCTTAACGAGTCCGAATGTCGCGCGGCGCTCGTGTTAGCTCAACACTGTGTGGGTGCGGATGATGTCGTGGCCCGATGGCCCGAGTTGGCCGAAGCGATTGCGCCACTAAAGCACTCGGATAACAGCAACGGCAATCGCGCGTCGATTTCATCGGCCACACAAGACCCGAACGCTGACCTATCCTCGCACCCTGAATGGCTGCTTGTCATCAGCAGGGCAGGGGAGTTGTTGTCCGATTTTCCCCAACCATTGGCGCTGGCAACCGAACATGTGCTGCTTGGATTGGTTGGCGGGGAAGGTGAGGTCGCCGATTGGTTGCGGGAACAGGGACTAAAGGACGAAGACTTGCTGACCAAATTGCGTCAGCAGTTTGGCATCGAGACAACGCCGTTGGCCATTGACCCAGTCGACGAACAAGTGCCGGTTGAAAGCTCCCAAGAGAGAAACGTCGCCGAGCCACAACCAACAACATCCGCACAGGAAGCGGAAGAAACAAATCCTGCGTTGCCGCCTGAGGAGTTTGATGACGATATCGCGGCGTTCCTTTCCCAAAAGCCGTCCGAAGAAAACACGTCGGTCGTTCCCAATAATCTCAATAACTCAAACAACCAGGCAGGGCAGGGGGGCACGCTGCCGGAAACGGCCGTCTTTCGCGCAATTGATGCAGCAGGGAACCGCGCCGCCGAAGGCATGCGCGTCCTTGAAGATGTGTGCCGCTTTGGTTTGAACGATGCGTTCCTCACGTGCGAAATTAAGAACCTGCGGCACGCCGTGGCAGGCAACATCGCCCGATTGCCCAACGTCCGATTGCTGGCCGCGCGTGATGTTCCCAACGATGTCGGTACAGCGTTGACGACTTCGTCCGAGCAGAACCGCGCCTCCACGGCAGATTTGCTTACGGCGAACTTTCGACGCGTGCAGGAATCTTTGCGAAGCCTGGAGGAGTTCTGCAAGTTGGTCAACGTTGAAGTCGCCGCGGCGTTCAAGCAACTTCGCTACGCGAGCTACACGCTGCATCGTTCGGCATGCCTTTCGCGCTCTGCGGAGGGCGCACTTGCAACGGCAAGATTGTACGTACTGTTGGACGGCGGTGCTTCGCCGCAGGCTTTTGAACACCTGGCGAAATCGCTGATTGATGCTGGCGTTCCGCTCTTGCAACTTCGTGACAAGCAACTCAATGACCGTGAGTTGCTGGAGCGGGGCAGGGCGGTCATGCAGTTTGCGTCAGGAACAGCCACACGAGTGATCATCAATGATCGGCCGGACATCGCAGCGGCGCTCAATGCGGCTGGCGTTCATCTGGGGCAGGAGGAACTCACAACGGCGGTGGCGCGAAGTGTGCTTCACCCGGATGCGTTGATTGGAATCAGTACCCACGCTTTGCCGCAAGCCAGGCAAGCCGTGCTCGATGGCGCGGACTATCTGGGCGTGGGGCCAACGTTTCCCTCAACGACCAAGAGTTTCGTCCAGTTCCCAGGCTTGGAATATGCGCACGCGGTGGCGTCGGAGGTTTCTCTGCCGGCCTATGCAATTGGCGGCATTACTCTGCAAAATCTAGAACACGTGCTGGCCACAGGCGTGCATGGTGTTGCCGTGGGTGCGGCAATCACTGCGGCGAATGATCCTCCTGCCGCGGCAAAAGAATTCTTGCGCGTGCTGGGATGAGCGCACGCCCCTGACAACTCTTGCGGAATGGCACATCGCCCCCTCGCGATTCGTGAGACGGATTGATAGGGTAGGGGGGCCAAAATGATCAGCCGCGTCACTACCTCATTCCTACAACTGACCTCAACTTTCCGTGGACCGTATCCTCAAATTCCTGGTGATGGTCGCCTTGGCGTTGGTGCTAACCACAGGCATCATCGGCTATGTGATGGGGAACCCGCTGGAGATGGAACGGCCCCGGACCTTGAAGACGGTCCACTTCTTGATGGGCATCGTGACGTCGCTGGCTGTGATGTTGGTCAACGGCATCATCGCGACGTACTTCGTTGGAACCAGTCGCTGGTGCAAAGAAGTTTGCCAGACTTATGCGCTACCTGACGAAATGTGGCGCAAAGCGGACCGTTGCAAACGCACCGCCTTTCCAATCACGCTAGCCGGGATGCTCGTCTTTGTGGGTGTGGTGTCTTTTGGAGCCATGGCCGATCCCGGAACGGGTTTGAACCTGCCGCCGCTGTTTGGCACCATCTCTTGGGCCACGGTTCATCTGTTGACCGCAATTCTGGGTGTCGCTTTTTTTCTCTATGCTTTTCGTCTGCAACTTCGGGCCGTTCGGGCCAACCATGCCGTGATTGAAGAAATCATGGACCAGGTGAGCGAAATCCGTGTCGCCAAAGGACTGGATGGCGACGAAGAACCCGACGAGGAAAAACCGGGCGATTCGGCAGGCAACGTTAGCGACGAAGACAGCGCTTTCAAACAAGATAGTGCCACCGGGCAAGATAAAGCGGCCCAGCAAGCAGGATCTCCCCAGGATCAAATCAGCGAAATCGGCCCTTGAATTGCCGCCAGGGCCGCGAAAGATATTTCGGGATTCTGCAGCCATTCGTTAGAATGGATTGGTTTGCAAGGCGGATACCGCCAACCGCATAAGAACCAAATCGCTCAATCATCTTATTAACGGAGTGCCCTACGCACGACTAAGTGCACAAGTCCGTGAGCAAAAAGGCCCACGGCCGTCTGCGAGAACCAAGGGGAGAGGCACATGGCGGACACGACACAAGTTCAGCAAGTCACCAGCGAACCGCGGGTTGGCTCAAACGGTGAATCCCATGCGGACACCAAGGAGCAATCGCCGGATTTGCAACCTGATCTCGCCGCGAGCTTTGACGAGATCTTCCAGGACACGCGAGGTGGTGGTTGGTCGCGAGGCTTTCGCTGGGGGCGAACTGCCTTTGCCATTCTCTTCATTGCAGCGGTCATCGTGGGCATTGCCTGGGGGGCAGGCTTTTTCAACTCCGCAGATGCACAAGCTGGCCCACAAGAAACGCATACCGTTGCACCAACAACGTTCATTGTCGAAGTTGTTGAGCAAGGGCAGTTGGAGAGTTCGGCCAATGTGCACTTGCGCAGTGACATCTCCGGCATGGCAACCATCACCTCCATTGTTCCTGATGGTACGGAAGTCAGCGAGGGCGACGTAGTCATCGAATTTGATCGTAGCGAATTTGAAACGCGCGTTTCCGAGCAAGAAGTGAAAGTCAGGCAAGCGCGGTCCACCGTCGCGGAGAAAACGACCGAACTCGAAGTTGCCGAAATCACCTTGGAAGAGTACGTCAACGGCACGTTTGCCAAAGAACTCAAAGAAGCCGAAGTGGCCATCAGTCTTGCCGAGGAAGAACTCCAGCGTGCGGACGAGTATCTGCAGTACAGCAAGAAACTGAACTCACTGGGCTATATCACCAACGCACAGCTCCACGCGGATGAATTCGCCGTGGAGAAGGCGCAACTGGAACTCTCCAAAGCCACCGTCACGCGAGACGCACTGGCCAACTTTACGTACCACAAACAAGTCAAAGAAAAAGAAGGGGCGATCGAAAAGGCGAAAGCCACGCTAAGTCAGGCTGAGGAGATTCTGGCTGTTGAAGAAAGCCGCCTCAGCCAGCTGCAAGAGTCATTGGACAGATGCACAATCCGTGCGCCTCAGTCCGGCATGGCCGTTTATGCTTCGGACTATTACCGTTCCATGTCAGAAGGCGGTATTGGTCCCGGCGCACAAGTGTGGCAATCTCAAACCGTCGTTTGGATCCCGGACCTGACGCAAATGCAAGTGGCGGTGAATGTGCATGAGGCTCACATTCGCAACATTCATGAGAAAATGAAAGCCACGGTCAAGGTGCAAGGCCAAGAGTATGAAGGCGAGGTCGTTTCCGTCGGCAATCAGCCGGATCAAATGGCCATGAGGTATGGCAGCTCCGTGAAAAAGTATGAGACAATCGTAAAAATCCTGGGGCGCCCGGAGAATCTCAAGCCAGGGCTGACTGCCGAAGTAACGATTGAAACTCAAACCGTGGAGAAGGCATTAACGCTTCCGCTTGTTTCTGTGTTTGCCGAAGGTGGTGAGCAATTCTGTTACGTGAAGAAGGGTGACCAGTTTGAACGCCGCAAGATCATTTGCGGAGAACAAAACGTCTTTGAGATTCATGTCCTTCAAGGATTGTCCGCAGGTGATGTCGTGTTGCACAACTCCGGAGAAATGCACGCCAGAGAGAAGAAATCCCTTCAGGAAGGCAACGCAAGAACTGAAAGCGCGGAGTGAGAAAGGACGCTATGTCCGAACAAGAAAATGCCGCATCGCAGTGGAAGTTCCCGCTCAACGCGGCGTTGCAGCGATTGCCAGGGCAGGGGGGTGAGCGCTTTGCGGAAATCTTTCGCCATGGCACATTGCAGGTTGAAGTCTACGCGCCCCGCGGCACGGACCCTCAGCAGCCGCACACGCGCGATGAGCTATATATTGTGATGGCAGGGCAGGGGACCTTCTATAACAACGGCGCGCGCACGCCATTTCAACCTGGCGATGTCTTATTTGTGCCAGCTGGTGTTGAACATCGCTTTGAGGACTTCAGCGATGACTTTGTCACCTGGGTTGTCTTTTGGGGACCAGAAGGTGGCGAATAGCACATGTTCTTGTGGCTTCTTTTTGCGATAGCCCATCGTTTTGGCGTGCTGTCAAATTGCGAGCACGCGACAACAACACTAGCGACGTCGCATCACACTCGTTCGGTCTGCTGCAAATCGGAGTTTACCGCAATCATATTTGCCGCAAACATAGTGGTATTTGAATGCGTTACGCTGCAACGTTAAGATAGTTGGTGCAAAGAAATGCATCACAAGCGTTTTGTTGCACTGCCTGAGACTTCATCGGCCGATCCAACTCTCAGGCGCGTCCCCACCGCCGGGCGTGTGTTTGCGTTCCCCATTCGCCACCGCCAACCTCAGAGCGTTTCATGATTGCGCACCCCAACGTGCCACAATCTTCGCCTCCGTCGTTTCCTCGTCGCCGTTTGTTCGTTCTTGCGCTCGCAGGTATCTGGCTTTGCACACTTGCGATTGCCGATCCCGTTCTCGCGCAGCGTCGCGATGGCAATGAGCGCAACCGACGAAACCGACAATCGCGCGGCCAGCAAATCCAGGCGCTGCGCGTCCTAGATCGAAACGGTGACGGGCAACTTGACCCCCGAGAGGTTCCTCCGCAAGAGCGGGCGATCATCACGCGACTTGCCGCCATCGCAAATCTAGACGCCAGCAGGCCGCTGCCGATTGAACAACTTGAAGCCGCGGTCGCCAACCTTGCTCGACAAGGAAACCAGGGCAACTCAGGCACGCAGCAAGGGGACAGCGGGCTGCTTCCGCCACTTGTGCCGGGCTTTGGTAACGGCAACGCGAGTACATTCGTTCCTGGTTTTGGCACCGGACCGGAGATTGTCACTCGTGAAGATATTCAACTGGCCCAAGAGACGCTTGAGCGCTTTGACCGGGACGATGACGGACAACTAGATGAGCGCGAAATGCGCCGCTTGCGCTTGCGCGGCGATGAAATGCAGTTTGACAAGAACGGCAATGACGGCATTGACGAAATCGAACTGGCGACGGCGCTGGCAATGCAACGGGCACTCGGACGCGAGTTTGATCCCGACAGCGACGATGATGACGACCGCGATCGTGATCGAGACGATGATGACCGGCGTCGCCGCCGTGACCGAGATGATGACGACGACGAGCGCGATCGGGAGCGTGACAGATTGCGCGAGATCTCGCGTTTGCGGGCTGGCGTGATGGACCGCCACGACATTGATGGCGATGGTTTTCTCTCGCCGCTGGAGTGCAAGTTGGCCGGGCATGACATCAACCTGACCGATACAGACGGAGACGAGCAAGTCTCCGCGGAAGAACTGGATGACTGGATTCAAGAAAGTTATCCAGAATCCGAACGGGACCAGCCGCAAGAATATGACTTGCCGGAGTGGTTCCTGCTTAAGGATCGAAACGGTGACAACCAGGTTGTGATGGCGGAATTCGAAACACGCTGGACCAACGAGAAAGCCGCGGAATTTGACTCATACGACACGAACTCCGATGGTCGCATCACGCGAGAAGAGATCATTTTGGCGTCGCGGAAGGGCGATTATCAGAACAACTCGGCGATGGTCATCCCGGCCGATGGGATCATGAAATCGGAACTCATCATCGATGACCGTTTCTACCTCGCCGATCTCGATGTCCATTTGTCGATCACACATTCGCGTGATGAAGACTTGGACATCTTTCTGATTTCACCAGACGGGGTTCGTGTGGAACTGGCATGCGGCGTTGGCGGAGCGGATGACCACTTTGAAGGCACAATCATTGATGCGGAAGCGCGCATTGAAATTGACAACAATCGCCAAGCGCGGCCACCTTTTGCCGGCCGTTTTGCTCCCAGCCGCAGGTTTGACGAGTTGGATTCTCTCGACGATCTGTACGATCGTGATGAGCCGGCCAACGCCCAAGGCGTGTGGACTTTGCTGATCGATACCGCTGGTAGCGACCGGCCAGGAATTCTGCATCGCTGGGCATTAACGACGCAACAACGCGATTGAGTTGCGTGACAAGTAAGTTCATCGAGGAAATGCTATGCGCTTGTTGACGCTGTTGATTGGGGCTGCCCTGTCTTGTCTCGGTTGCGGCGAGCAACCAACACTCGCCGTGCATAGTACAAATCAAGATAACCAAGACAACGATGCCAACAGCGCTTTAATTGAATGGGGTAACCCAAACGTTGCCAAGGACAAACAAGCCATCAAAGCCGCTGCGAAATACGCCGCGGAGTGGATGGAGTTCGAATACGCCGACCACAAGTTTCTCTGCGGTTTGTCCGAATACCCGACCTTTGGCAACTCCCATCTCTCCGTCGAGTGCTGGGTCTTCCGAGACTTCAGCGGCGAGTGGGAGCGGCTTTTGGACTCACATTGTCATGGGCTTGGTGCAGGCAAGATGATCTTCAGCGAACAGTCGGGAGTCTTTGAATTGCAGGGCAGGGCGAACAATCAGTTTCGCGGGAAATCTGTTGTTACGTTGGACCTGAACGCTGCGGTTGATTGAGCAGAAGAAGCGCTCCGCCACGGGATGGTCGCGCAATGCCTTGATATCGGCTTCTGAAATCATCGTCATTCTGCTTCGTCGCGCGGCATGAGTTTGATCTCGTCCAATCCGTACGCAGCGCCCAAGGCATTGGCGCAGCCAGAGGTACGAAAGATCCCTTCGCTCTACCTGCTGACGCTGATTCAACTCACCATCCACGGCTTGCACGTCGTGCTCCGCCGCCAGCAGGATCTGGGGCCGGATTCCGCACCCAATCCCTATCTCGGCTGGTCCACTGCCTGCCTGTTGGTATCCGCAACGCTGGCTTGTTTCATCATGAATTGGTGCGTGGCCATCATCTTCAGCCGACGTAAATTGCCGCTGTTGATGTGGCCATGGGTTGGGGCGATCGTCCTACTCGGCCTGCAATTCGTCTGGGCATTCTGCCAATTCGTATTTCTTTGAAGGGGCAGGGCAGGGGGGCCGCTTGAGAGTGCCGAGCATTCCGCGATAATTGCCGGAAGCAAGCTGAGATTGCCCAGGTTCGCTCTGGGTATGTCAATCAATTGGTCACACACTCTAGTGCAAGAGATCCCCATGGAAACTCAAACGCCAGAACAACTCACACAAAAGACATGCGTCCCATGCGAAGGGGGCGTGCCTGCCTATTCGCCGCGTGAAGCCAAGGCTCAACTCGAGACGCTGGCCGGCTGGCAATTGACCAACGATGACCAGAGAATTCGCAAGGATTGGACGGTCAAGAATTTCGTCGCCGGGATGGACTTCTTCAACAAAGTCAAAGATCTGGCCGAGGCCGAAGGCCATCACCCGGACCTTCACATCGAAGGCTATCGCAACTGCTGGATCGAAATCTGGACGCACGCCATCGGCGGCTTGTCCGAAAATGACTTCATCCTGGCCGCAAAAATTGATGAGTTGCCGGTTGAAACCAGCTGAGCTGGGGTAGGGCAGGGGGGCTGTTTCTGGTTCGCACGCGGCAATGTCTGCGGCGTCGTAACCCTCGCGTACCGTTGTCCCTGCGTGCCGCCGCAACTAGAATGAAAGGTGGCGTCACCGCCGATTCATCCACGCCACCCATTCAATTCATGCGTGGCATTTTGCCGCATGCACGGCGTTTCCACGCGAGTTCTGATTGCATCCCTATGAATTGTGGCCGCTTTCGACTTCTGC
>CALJLD010000210.1 GCA_937982665.1 uncultured Planctomycetales bacterium | reverse complement strand
CGGCAACGACCTTACCCAAGTAGGTCACAGTCATGCCTCCGGATCGGACCAGGCTGCCAGCACCAAGAACCTCATCAGCCCCATCTTGACGGAACGTGACGATTGCAGGTTCACCGCAGATCACTTCACCGGTAATGATGCTCTGCGATTGATGTCGCTTGTTGTCGAAATCCTCGAGCCTAGCTACCAAGCGTCCATTCGCTACGTCCAGCCACAATAATTGACTGTCGGAAGGGTCGAGCTTTCCATCCAGAGTTTCGTCAAATTCCATCTGCCAAAGTCCAGTAGCTAACGGAGCGGGGCGCGTTTCCAACTGAATTTCCGTCTCCAGGAAACCGGGCCACGAATGGGATTCCTGGGCGGAAACATGTTCCGCGAAGAGACCGAGTACCACTATCGTGCAGATCAATCCGCGTAACATGGCTCGCTCCTATTGCTTGTGCCGAAATGTCCGTCAATTCTGTTGGACGCAGAGGCGGGTGAAGTTCCCCTAACGCGACAAACGCCGCCGCGTCTGTGCGCAATCCGTTTCCAATCCGAGTCTTCCGTATAGATTGATCGAGTCCAACGTCGTTGGATATCGCCCGGTAAGGTCCTTGCCCCGCCTTGCCGGGTTTTTAATTGCGCTGATAGCAGTGATCCACCTCAACCACGCCCAAGACCACAGCCGATCTAAATCCCAGGTTTGGTCTCCCCCAAGGAGACGCTGGTCTGTTCGGAACCCCTTGCCCGGATGTTGTTTCCGCCGCGCAAGGGGTTTGTAATGCGATAGCAGTGATTCAGGCTTGCGATTTGGTGTTCGGCGCGACGATATGTCATTAATGTCGTCTACTTTCTGGCCTGTTTTCGCGCAAAGGAATTGGCCACAGTTTCCCCGGCATGGTGCTCCCCGCCATGCCGTTTCTTGCAACTTTCAAGGCTATTATTCAGTAATATTAGACAATCAGGAACCACAAGAAATGTTCCGTGTGACCGACTCAATCAAAGTCGTCACGGATGACGGCAACGAAGTAGTTATCAAAGAACACACGTTCTTTCAGGGCGACACGCCTGGAATGCGGCAGTACCGCGCTTCGAATGGCGACGCGGCTAAGCGCATCTCGACTGATGAGTTCGAGATTGCCGGCTTTGCCGGTGTGGTTCGAGCAAGACGCATCGTGGCTGCTTGATGGAACACCGAGCCATTAATAGCTGCATTGCTCAATCGCGCAAGACTTGGCCCGATACTTCGAAATCGCACCCCACTGCCGTCCGATTGGCGACGCATTCAGCTATTTTTGTTCAATTTCCAAAGTTGCCTTGGCTCACGAACCGAAAGCTTCTGCTAGTGATCTCCTGTCCTCTGGTGATCCACAGTCACCTGCTAAGGTAGGAAGTATTCTGCGGGGCATGGTCAGATATAGCTGTGGAACCATGCTTGTTGTTAGCGCACCAGACGGTGAAGGTATCTGTCGCACAACCGACCACCTTTGGTTGCTTGTCGGCGAGGACATTCTTTGCGACGGTAACACGGCGCACTATCTTGGGCCCGACCGATATGAAGATGGGTCAGACCTGGCTTCGGTTGAACTAGAGTTGGTCGCGCATGCACGGGGACTTGATGTTGTGGCTGCCCGCAGGGCGCTCGAGCGCTACAGACTTCGTGCGTAGCCTGCCAAAGCCAATATGATGGTTGCGCCATCGCTCTAAGCCAACGGCTGAATTCAAAAAGAGAGGAGCATTGCCCACTGATTCTTGTTGATCTGGTCGAGGCTCTAGGTCACCGCGTCACGAGTACCGGAGCAGATTCCCCAAGGGTGCTTCGTCGGCATGCAGATAGCCGCTGGTAACGGAGATGTTCGCATGACCGGCAGCAGGGCGAACTTCCGCCAATACGCGCCAACTGGCCAGCGCGTTGCTCAAGAAGTGCTCTTCCATCGAAGATTGTCAGCGTTTCCAAACGCGCCGCTCGCAACCTTGCACGCCTTCCCAAACCGCTTGCGCAGCGTGTGGCGCGAAGGCTGAGTCCCGATGCGTCCTTTTCGTAGCGAGGCGACAGAGAAGTCTTGGTTCGCGTTTGTGCATTGGGTGAACCGAGTTCAAAATGTATCCGACCGCTGATGAACTCACTCCAGGTCTGTGTCGGAACCGCCACGCCGGCTGCGTTCGTGGACTTCACGACGAGTGGCACTTCGTCTGATGCCAGCGTGATCTTGGTGCTGTCCTCGGCAAGAATGTTGATGCTGCCTTCACCAGCGTTGATGGTCCTCGGTAGTCCTGCTACCCCCGCCGCCACGACGAGTCTCCGGAGAAAACCTTGGTGCGCAGGCCGCGGCAGTGGTGGTTGGACTCTTGCGGTACCAGTCTCTGCCATTGGTGATGAGAGGTGGCGATATGACGCCATTTCCGGGCAGTTCATCGCAAATATTGAAGGAGTTGCGCCCGATTATTGCGATTGGAACAATTGCGTCCGCGAATTCGTTTCGCAGCGTCGTAGAAGCCCCTCCGCAAAGTCGTTGCACCCCCCTAGAGATCTGGTCCAACGTCCTATGTTTGCGTGTAGTGTTTGAAGAAACAGCTATCAGCGAGGTTCGCCATGCGGGCGGTAGCGGCATCAGACCGGTTGGACGACTTTCACTCCGTTTCCATCAATACGCTGCTGCCAAGTCGCTGCAGTGACATGGACTTGTTCATTCAGAGATCCACAAAAGAGCGTCCCCGTCTGTACCGAAGTCACGATATCGAGTTTGACATGGACGATGTTCGCCGTCTCATTGCCAAAGGCGTACGTACACTCTACATCCGCAAATCGGACCACCAAGAGTACCAAGATCAACTGCGCCGAATTCTGCCTGCACTTCTCGGAAATGAAGAGTTGCCGCTTTCTGAACGCTATTCGTGTTTGGCCGAGGTCGTGCGCGATACGCTGGCGACATCTTTCAAACAAAATGACATCAGCCAAGCTGTTGCATCATGTACAGACTTGGCTAAGGACTGTGTGCGCCTACTACAGCGAGAGGACTACACAGCGAAGGAACTGGTCAACGTTCTCCAGCACGACTTCTGCACGTTCACCCACTCTGCAAATGTCGGTCTGCTTAGCGTGTTGCTCAGTCGAGCGTTGGGGATATCAGACGAAGAAGAGTTGCGCCAAATCACTGTAGGTGGCCTCTTGCATGATTTGGGCAAGCAAGAAGTCCCGGACTACATTCTCACCAAACCTTCCAAGTTGACCGAACAAGAGTTTGATATTGTCAAACGGCATGCAGTTTGGGGATACAGAAAGCTCTGTCATAGAAACGACATTAGTCGCGGCCAACTCATGATGGTGTATCAGCACCACGAACGGGTTGCCGGCGGTGGATATCCAGTCGGCTGCCCCAAGGGCGACATTCACTATTGGGCGCGGATCTGCACAGTCGTTGATGTCTTTGAAGCGCTGTCGGCGAATCGTCCCTATCGTCGACCGCTGCAGCGAAGTCAGTTGTTTGAGACAATGTCGCGCGGCGAAAACAAACTGTTTGATGGAGAGATACTTCGATGCTGGATGTCAGTGATGGCGTAGTACGCCCCGAGTTGTTGCAAGAACTGGATTGTCAAATTCAATTGCCGACAAAATGGGAACGAGTCTATTTCGAAGAGAAAGGCCTCCAGCGTGCCTCGTTCGACGAGCGTCGCAGGTTCCTTCGGGCGAACCTGCGAACTAAAGGGCTCATGCGGCTGAGAAGTGTCTTGCCCGGTATTAGCCGTGCCCCGCGGCTTTATGTTATCTATACGTACAACATTGCGCGCGCCGGGATCGCTTTTCTCCACTCCCAGCAGCTGTTTCCGGAGGAGATTTGCGAATTGTGGTTGCCGAAGTCCCAACTCCCTCAGAAAGTAATGATTGTCGAAGTTGTCCAATGCACATACGTCGGCGAGAACTGCTATTTGATTGGAGCGCAGTTGATCGTCAATGACATTACCTCGGCTGAGACTCGCAACCCGAATCCGTCTTTGCATTAGCGCCGGGTTACGACCCTGCGACATGCGGGCGAGTGCATGGCTACGTCGCTGGCTTAATCGGAAGCACTACCTGACTAAGTCTGAGCTAAATGCGCTGTATTTCGCGACACATCGCATGAAGCGGCCTCGCGGTTGGAATAAGACTTCCTCAATTGGGCGCCACTGGCGAGCTGCGCTGATGTTCTTCTTCAACTTGGGAGTCGACACCGGATCTGTTTGGGCACGTTGCCATTTCATGAACCAATCTGCTGGCGACATATCTCGTGGTGCTGTCAGTCATCTGACCGTGAGCCGAAAGACCCATCGTCTTGGGGTTGGCTCCCGCGGTCTAAGTCGAAGCCATCCGCAAATTGACCGCAGGAGAATGCGGGACTACGCGTGCCGGAGGCAGGTGGCATTCCTTCTCCGACTCCCCCTTCATTCATCCGGCTATCGTGCGGCCTGCGGAAGCGACTGCTTCGCCTCGAACCATTCCTTGGGGCTCAGCGCTTCAACCTGACCCAATTCGTTTAGCCGCGTGCCCGTTAGCGCCTCAAGCCGCGTTTCCAATGAGTCAAGCGAAACCTCATCGGCGGCCGACACATCCCAAACGCGCAGCGTTCGATCATCTCCCCATGTGAACAAACGGCTCTCATCCTCGTTGAACGTGGCGCGCACCGACTTGCCGGATGTTCTGATCCTGGCAATAACATCGCCGATCGTGACGTCAATCAGCCAGGCACTATCGTCTGCGAATGCGTCCCGCGCCAGGATGCGCGTTTCGTCCTTCGAAAAGCAGATGTCCGCTAACTCGATATCAACTTTGATGCGCCAAACCAAATCACCTGTAACCGCGTCCCAAAGTTTGATTGTTCCGTCAGTGCTGGCCGTTAGCAGGGAACTCTCATCGCGATTGAAGTGTGCAGCGGTCATGCGGCCATCATGGGTCAAGGTCGCCATCAATTCTCCGTTCGCGACATTCCACAATCTCGCAGCCCCGCCCTCGGCCTGGGTCAACAGTCTTGTTTCGCTTTGGTTTAGCTGAGCATCTTGAATGAAGCGCTCGTCTGCCGGATGGTCAAACTGGATAACGGTGTCGCCGGTCTTGGCATCCCAAAGTCTCGCGACGCCGGCATCATCCCAGGACAGCACGCGTTGTTTCTGAGCGTCAAAATTCGCACCGCGGAGAAATGCGTTGTGCTCGTTTTGCACGACGACTTCTCCGGTGTCGATATCCCAGAGCCGCACGATCTCGCTGTTACCCCATGTCAAAACGCGACGTTCGTCCGCATCAAAATCCGCATCATAAACGGGGCGGCTGGAACCATGGTCGAACTCGGCCAACTGTGCCCCGGTTTCAACATCCCAAATCCGTGCGTACCTCTCTCCATCCCAAACCAGGATACGCTTTTCGGCTTCATCGAATCGGGCGCCTTTCACATAGTCATCAACCAAAAAGCGGTGAATGACGCGCCGTGTTGCGATATCCCACAAGCGAATATTGGCTTGCGGCCGCGAATTGCTCGCATCGGGACTGGACCAAGTGAGCATGCGAGATTCATCAGAACTCAGCGCAAACCCGCCGACAAATTCATCATGATCGAGATCGGTGATCAATCGGCCCGATTCAGCGTCCCAAATCCGAACACCGCCATCATATTCGGGGTCAATCGTGCCGGTTCTCGTGTAGATCGACTTGGCGTCTGTACTCAAATACGCGGCAAACACTTCGTGATCGTGCACCATCGCGTGCAAAAGAGGGGTGGCAGTCGCGTCCCAAATCCGCACCCTGCCCTCCTTTGTCCAACTCAGAATCCTCGTCAGGTCCGGACTGAACTGTGCTCCAGACATCTCCGCGTCAGACTGCACAAAAGCAAGTGGGGCGTCAAACCTGGTTGCGTCCCAGATCTGCACTTTACCGCTACCCCAAGTCAGCAACCGAGATGCGTTGTCAACAACTTGAACTCCCTGGAGCGAGCCCGGATGGGACGCAATGACTTCTCCGCTTGTTGCATCACGCAATTGCGTGGCGGCCTCTGCTCCCGCAGCCAGCGTGCCCGACCCCCAAGACACGATGCGATTATCAGCGAAGCAGAACTTTGCATACACTGTTGTGTTGCTGTGTGTAAATTGCAGGGCCATCTCGCCGGTCATCACATTCCACACGCGGACAGTGCTTTCGCGGCCTCCTTTGTGCTGACAAGATGTGACAATTTGCGATTCGTCAGCATTGAAATCGGCGGCAAGGATCGACCCCTCGATGTGATCGAACGCGACGATCTCCTCGCCTGTCCGGGCATTCAGCAGGCAAACTTTCGGACCATGTGTCCAAATGAGCAGTTGCGATCCGTCAGAAATGTACCGGGCGCCATCAATGCCGTGTTCGATTTCAACTTCGTGCACAGCTTGCGACTGATCGACATCCCATAGAGTCAACCGCCCCCCTTTGCTCCAAATAGCAAAGTGCTGGGCATCGCTGCTCAGGGCAGTTCCCTCAACAAGTTGATCGTTCGTTTCGAACCGTGCCAAGACGTCGCCGCTATTCGCGTCCAGGAGTTCGGCGCCTCCACGCGCGGTTGTTAAGAGCCGGCTTCGATTCGCACTCACTTCGAGATTAGAGATCTTGACGTCAGATTCGTAACGTCGCATCAATTGACCAGTTGCGGAATCCCACCATTCGACTGCGTCATACCTCCATGTGATAACGCCGCTCTCGTCGTTCGAGAAAACCGCGCCGTCAATGAGCTGCTCGTCGCCCAGTTGAGCTAGCTGCTGGCCGGAGATCCCATTCCACAGCCGAGGTGGGCCGTGCTGCGTCGCAACGAACACTCGGCTGGCATTGGCGTTGCAGGTCACGATCGGCTTCGCGTACCTGTTAGTGATTGTCTCATGCTCGTGTTCAAAGGCCGCGACAAGACGACAGGAACGCGCGGACCACTCAGCAGCAAGGCGGGCATTTTGCGATTCGGCCGGAAAATGCGCGAACTCGACGGCGGCCTTAGTAAAGTGATGCGCGGCGGAAAGCGGGTTGTTGAACGTGTCGCGCTGGGTGACGGCTGTACTCCAATAGTTTCGCCCCAACTCATACTGAGCAAGGTTGCGTTGTTCCACGGCGGCAATTCGAGATCGATCTGCGTCATCGCGCGCCGATTCGGCATCCGCTTGCGCATCGAGGGCGGCCGTCTCAGAATCTCTGGCCTTGAAATACTGCGATGTCGCCACGAGACCGCCGCTCACGGCAGCAACAGTCAGCATGACCAAGGCAACAATCGCTGCCATCTTGAGTCGTGCCACGCCGCGCGATCGCGCCGAGGACGCGGCAACGAACGCTTCCTCCAATTCACCGAGATCGAAACCGGCGGCAACCAAAGCGATGCCTTCCTCCAAGGGTTTGCCACGGGGCAACAATAGGTCGCCGGAACGTCCTTCGGCATCCCATCGTGCCGCTGCCGCCGCGACGCGCGAGCGAATGCGGAGCAATTCACAGTCCGCATGAAACCAATCAACCAATGGCTGCCACGCGGTCAGCAGCGCCTCATGAGTGACCCGCACAACTGCACCGCCGTCGCTCGCTTTGTCACCAACCAGCAGACGGGCTTCAATGAATCGATCGACGAATTCGGCCGCCTGTGGCGTGCCGCGGATTTCGTCTTCGTGGGCCAGCCGACGGATCGGCTTCTCGCTTTGTCCGGAGCCGACTGCTACCAACTTCCGGAACACTTGGGGAAACGCGGCGCGAACCGGTTCGTCAAGTTCGGAGAACACCTTATCCGCCCGAGTTGCCACGGCACCTTCGACGCCCCCCAACTCCTCGTAAGCCTGATGCGTGAGATAGATGTTGTCGCGGCGGCGCTTGTAAAGTTCCTCAAGCGTGAATTCCAACAAAGGCAGGCACTCGGGATCGGCTGACGCAGCGTCACGAAGGACATCGTCGAGCGATTCCTCAGTATCCGGATGAACTTCAAACCGCAATCCCGCTGCCTGCGCCGGCCGGCGGATCAATTGAGAAATTTCCGCGGACGAAGGCGGCAAGAGGTCGTATTGGCCAGTACCCTCCTTGAGCGCGACCAACTCAGGCAATTCGAGACAGCGGTGATAAAAGTCGCTGCGGATTGTTGCGATGACCAATGCCCGACCGCTCTTGGCCAACGATGAAATGGCGGTCACGAAGCGCTCGCGAACACCCGGGGTGATGGCATCGAACGTAAACAGCTCTTCAAACTGATCGATCAAGAGCACGAGGCGAGCTTGTGGCTGCTGGCTTGCTCCTTCCGCCATTTGCAAGAGCCCGGCGGCCTGGGAGAGCGCGCCTTTAATCAGCATGTCAGCGGCATGCGGCGACTTTCGCAAATCGGCGGCAATCTGCGCTGGCTTGGTGCCATCTGCCGCCAATTCGGGCAACGCGTCATCATCAAGCAATGCGGCGGCGAGGCCGTCGAACAGATCACCGGAGAAATCACTGGGCCGGAGGATGACGCGGCGCCACAATCCAACACCTTCAATGACACCTGGCCTGGCGAGCATTGGCAAGACGCCGGCGCGGATCAGGGAAGACTTGCCGCACCCGCTTTGGCCGGCAATCAGCAGGAAGCCTTTTCCGCGCGAAAATTGTTTTCGCAATGAATGCAGGATCTCGCTGGTGGCGCGCGTGCGGCCAAAGAAGATTGGGGCGTGCTCGATCTCAAAGACGTCGAGACCTCGAAAGGGCGAGCCGGAGGTCCACGTTGGGCGCGGCGTGATAGTTTCCGCATCGGCATGCTGGGCGATGCCTTTGGCTTGAAGTCGTGCGCGCACGAGCTTGTGCAGATGTGTTTCCAACAAGCCTTCAAATTGATCGACTTCATCGAACGGATGGAATGCGGCGACAATCGTCCCATCCTCGCCGTGAAACCAACTTTGGATGAAATTATCCAAGGCTTGCTTTTGATCTAGCCTGTCGCGGACATTGGTGGGGTCACTCAGACTGACGGTAGGTTCAGCCATCTTCCGGTAGACGATCAAATCAGGCGCTCCGCGCCGGCGCCGCCCTTCAACCGCATCTTCAAACTCGAACTCTGTTCCACTGTCGTAGTTCGTTCCGTCGGGACGTTGAATATCTTTTGGCAACCGTGTGCCCAGTCGCGACCAGAGAATGGTCACGACGATGTCTGTCTCTGAAGGGCGGATGATTTGCTTCTGAAAGGTCTCCGTAGCCAGCAACGGCTCGTGTTCCCAAAAGACGGCCTCGATTCTGGCGACGCGCGCGAACTCGGCCGCAAGCCGATCCAAGACACGACCCGCGATCACTCGTTCTTCCGCGACGTCGCCGGGCGATGAGACAAAGACTCGGATCTTGGGAATTGGCATTGTTCAACATCCAAGTGCCTGTCGCTGATTCTGTCTCCTGGAATTCTCCGACCAAGTGAGTCTAGTCGAACTTGATTGCCGAAGGAATGTTCGGCTTCCGATGCCTGCAGTTCAGCCGATTTCGCAGACCAAAGGTCGGCCCGAATCGCACAGAACGTTGGCAGCGTGTCATGTAGCAAGATCAGCTAGGGTGCACATGAGGGCGTGTCATTACGCCGGACGGATCGCTAATCTCGGTCGGTTGGACCTGAGCGCGCAAGCCTGCTGCCGTTCCTCGCAGGTGGGGGCGGCCTAAAGCGTATTATGTGCAATTGAGCACATCCGCGCGCTGCGTGGTCGTCTTTTTGATTTGCACTTTGACACGCACGTTTACTGTAATATTTGTCTAAGCACGAGCCAGCCATTCTGTCGGCACTGCGAGGCATCATTGAGACGATCGTTTGGCTGGAATAGCGCTACTCCAACCCCAAACACTGCGCTAGTTTTCCTTCGACAAGTGGCTTGACCAAATGGTGATCAAACCCGGCATCTTTGGCTCTTGCGATGTCGGCTGGTTGTCCATAGCCAGTCAGAGCGACCAACAGAATCTCACTATCGCCACGTTGACGAATCAATTCGGCAATGGCATAGCCATCGATGTCAGGTAGTCCAATGTCAATAATCGCTGCCTGAGGTTTCTCTTCGTCAATCAGCGTGATGCCTTCCTGTCCATTCGCCGCGGAATACGCTTTGATATCTTGTAGCTCAAGCAGTTTTTGCAGCATTTGTCGATTGTCGTCTTGGTCTTCCACAATGACAACCGACTCGATCCTTCGTGGTCTTACTCTAGCGATGTTGGAATCGCTATCCGTAACAACTTGGGATGAGGGATTGCAGCACCTGATGGATCTAAAGAGCCTCCGTGATCTGGCCCTCGTCGACACCGACGTGACAGATGAAGGCATCGCAAGACTGCAGAAGACTTTGCCGTCTTGCAACATAATTCGCTAAATGCCGCGACTTTCAGCCTGCTAGTCTGACTCACGGTGGCTGCTCAGACTCTGTTCTTGGGCCTCGATCTATTTCCGGTACCAGTGTGAATTCTTGCCACCAAGTCATTCCGCCAGCAAACACTGCCTGCCGAGGCCAGCGTCTTCTACAGTATCGGTAGTGCACAGGTGGGCGTTACATGATGCGATTGGCCCTGGATTCAGATCGCGCTGCGGAACGCTTCCGATTTGCTTGATCTTTGTCGAGAACCGCAATAGGCTCCGGCTATTCATTCGCGCTATCCACAAAGTGCAAGCATGGCCGACGAAAGATCTTTGAATCCGGAACCGCAAGATAAGACCACAAGCCTGCCGGCGGATGCATCCAAGCCGACGGTCTCTCTCGATCAAACAGGCACGCATGAAGCCGGGCAAGCGAAGCCGGTCGTGCGAACGGTGTCTCGCAGGGACTTGCCGCAACATCCGGACTATGAGATTACTTCGGAAATCGCCCGCGGCGGGATGGGCCGGGTCTTGGCCGGGCGCGAAATCGCGCTTGATCGCGAAGTGGCCATCAAAACGCTGTTGCCAGGTGCGAATACTGCCCGGTTCATCACGGAAGCCCGCATCACGGCCAAGCTGCCGCACCCAGGCATTCCACCAGTGCATGCCCTGGGTGAACTTGCTGACGGCGCTCCTTTCCTGGCCATGAAGCTTGTCGGCGGCGTCACGCTGGCGAAAGCCTTGAACTCGCGTGCGGACCTTAGCGTTGAGTTGCCGCTCTTTACACAGATCTTCCAACAGATCGCTCAAGCGGTTGGCTTCGCGCACGCGCAAGAGATAATCCACCGAGATTTAAAGCCGGCCAATGTGATGGTGGGGGACTTTGGCGAAGTGCATGTGATGGACTGGGGCTTAGCGTGCGATAAGAAAGCAAATTCGCAACATGCGAGCAACGAAATACAAGTCTCCGAAAGCGATTTTGGTTCAGGCGAGATTCATCGCACGCGCCAGGGCACAATTTTTGGCACGCCGTCTTATATGGCTCCGGAACAAGCCCGCGGCGAAAGGGTCGATGCCCGGGCTGACGTGTTTGCCTTAGGCGGAATCCTGCCAGCCATCTTGACCGGACAACCGCCATTCCGTGGTGACACAGCCATAGCGACGATCGAACTGGCCGCGGCAGGCGACACGACGGATATCATCGCGCGCCTCAGCGAGTGCGGCGCGGACAAAGAACTCATCGAGATCGCCAAGCATTGTCTGCAACCCGCGCCGGACGATCGGCCCGCTAACGGGGAAGAAGTGGCCGACCTGATCGCAAACTATCGGGCCGGCGTCGAACGCCGACTCCGCCAGGCCGAAGCCGACCGTGCCGCTAGCGAAGCCAAGAATGCTGAGCAACAGAAGCGCCGCAAAGTTGTGCGGATTGCCGCAGGTGTAGTGATTCTTGTTCTGGTCGCAGGCGTGATCGGCACATCAATCGGCCTCGTCAACGCGAATACGGCCTGGGAAGCCGAATCCAAACGGGCTGACAGCGAACTCCAAGCAAAGCTCGACATGAAGAAAGAGTACGACCGCGCCGAAGCCGCGCTGACGGATGTGCGCCGATCGATCGATCGTTACGTCGATGTTGTCGAAAACGAAGAGTTGCTGAAAGACCCGCGGTTTAAAGACGTCATTCCGAAACTGCTGGCCGAGGCGTTGGATCAATATGAGCGATATATCGAAGATTATGGGGACAGCCAAGTAGCAGAGGTTCGCGCAAACGTCGCGAATACCCTTTGGCGCATCGGTTACATTCACGAAGTGTCTGGGAGCACGCCCGATGGAATCCGGGCGCTAGGGCGTTGCGTGGCAATGTATGACGCCTTAGCGAGCGAGTACCCAGAAAAGACCGAATATCGGATAGACTTGGCCGGCAGCTTGAATGGCATTGGAAGATTATATGACATGTCTGGCCAAACGCGGAGTGCGTTGGCGGCGTATGAACGGGGCCTGGACATTCGAGAACGTTTGTCCTACGAGATCCCTTTGGATGTTGAGAATCAAAGAGAGCTCGCAGCGCTGCATACCAATATCGCGGTCTTGCATTATGGAGCGGGACAAACGGACAAAGTACGCATCAGCTACGATCGCGCGACGGAACTGTTGCAAAGTCTCGTAAGAGATAACCCCTTGGACATTGAATCTCAGGATATTCTGGCTACGAATCACAACAACATCGCAGCACTCCACTACCGACACGGCCAAATCGACGAAGCTCTGACGGCCTTCAAACAAGCACTAAGAATTCAAGAAGCCATCGCAGCCGAAGAACCTTCTTTACCCGAGTTTCGAATCGGCCTGGCCACGACCTACAACAACGTGGGAGCCGCCGAGCACGAGTTAGGCCTTGTGCACGAAGCTCTGGCTTCATTTAGGCAAGCTTTGCGAATTCACGAAGCGATCGCCGCCGAGAATCCTTCGGTGATCGAGTATCAGAGCGGTTTGGCCACAAGTCATAGAAACGTTGGGGCTCAACTTTCCGCATTAGGTCGAGTGGAGGATTCGCTAATAGCCTTTGAGGAAGCGTTGAGAATTCAAACACTGATCGCAGCCGATCATCCCTCGGTGATTGAGCATCAGCAAGACTTGGCCGCATGTTACTACAACGTCGGGAGCGACCGGGCCAAGTTAGGTCGAGCGGACGAAGCCCTGACAGCCTATGAGGAAGCATTGAGAATTCAGAAGCTGATTGCTGCTGGAGGCCCCAGTGTGATCGAGAATCAAATTGAGTTGGTTTCGACTTACAACGCCATTGGAGCAGCGTACCGCCGAAAAGAACAATTTGACCAGGCGTTGGATGCCCAACTTCAAGCCTTGGAAATTCAAGAACTCCTGGTTCGAGAGAACCCCTCGGTGACAGATTATGAGTTCAAGCTCGCAAAGTACATTGTCGATCTCGGGAGTACGTATGGGCGGATGGGAAAAACTGAGCAGGCTTTAGCTGCGTACCAATCGGCACTAGCAATCCAAGAGCGTCTTCGGCCTGACTTTCCGATGGATGTCGAATACCAAATTGCACCATCAAACACTTGCAGCGACATTGGCACTGTACTCTTAGATATGGACCAACCGGATGAAGCGCTGGCTGCTTTCAACAGGGGAGTGAGAATTTGCGAACGTCTCGCAGCTGAGAACCCATCTGTTACTGAGTATCAAAGGGGGTTGGCAAACGGCTACAACAACATCGGGATAGCACGTTACAAAATGGGCCAACTAGACGACTCCCTTGCAGCATACAACAGCGCATTGGAGATCCGGCAGCCATTAGCGGACGATAACCCTACCAAGACCGATTATCACATCGACGTGGCCAAGAGTCATATCAACATAGGGCTGTTCTACGAGTACACGGGTCAACCCCACGAGGCACTGGCCGCGTTCAACCAGGCCTGGGAAATACTCGACAGTCTGGCTCCCGAGATTCCTAACTCCACTACCGTGCGACAAAGACAATTCGATGCTCGCTTTTATCGTGCACGGGTTCATGAGTCGTTATCAGACTGGCAGTCTGCGGCTGAGGACATCGCGGCCGCGATTGAATTCGAAACTGGCGATCAACAAACTTGGCTCCGCACCAAGCACGCTCGCGTGCTTGCGTTGGCTGGCGATCACGTTGCAAGTGTGCGCGAAGCCGAAATGATCGTGCTGGATACCGATGAATCCGCGAACGAGCGCACGTCAACCGCAACAATCGCTGCTGCCCGTGCCTTTGCGTTGGCAATCGCAGCAGCAGGCAACGACAAGAATCTGACAGAATCCGAACGAGCGAAGTTGCAGGAGCAGTATGCCGCCCGAGCGGTTGAAGTCCTGGCCATAGTGGCCGAATCCGGCTATTTCGGCACGCCGGAAAACCGCGAACTCCTGGAAACGGATTCCGATCTGGACGCGCTCCGCGATCGGGCAGACTTCAAAGATCTGGTTGATTCGCTCGACAAGGTATTAGCGCCGACCGCCTGAGCCGCGGACTGAACAACCGCATGGCTGCAGCCGTGAATGGAGGCGGATAAGCTGATGATCCGTCAGCCGTCAATGCGGGCTCCAGAACGACGCCAACTGCTCAGGAGGGCGTGTCCTTGCGCTTGACAAATCGCAGCAAATAACGGTTGACCATACGCGCGAATGTACGTGCTTCGTAATGCATAAGCGGTGCTATTAAGCTTGGTTTCCGCGCTTGCGATAGAGCGGTGTGGATCGGTTTTCAGTGGAACGTCGGCGAAATGACGGTGTCCTTGTAAGGCCGTCACAGTAGGCCTGAATTGCGGATTCGCCCACAGATTTGCAAGCGGTTGTCAGGCCGCCGCCGATCATGGACAGCCTGCATTCATTCGTTGCATTCGTTAGCGGGACCGCATAACTTCATCAATTGTCCTCCGTGTCTTAAAGGCCCCTTCATTTGATTGGGAGAACACCGATGGGGAATTTCGAACGGGATGGCACGCGCCAGTTGGATCCTCTGCAACCAATCGCTGCACGAATTTTCACTCCTCAATCTCTCAATAGGCGGCTGTAACGACGACAAAGACTTGTTCGGACAACGTGAAGCACCGACATTATTTCATTCGATGTTGATGAAAGGCCATAGCTGACGCCAACGGTCACCACAACAAATTTGAGCACATAGCCAGCGAGTGAGTTTACGGATTTGTTTGCTGCCCATTGTTCTTAAGTTCCTGTCGGCGACCCGACTTTCCGTAACGATTTGCGCTTCAGTAAGGAACTACTGGATTGGTTTCCGACAAATACGGATGGGGAAGCCGTGCTTCTGGCTGCGCACGTGGATACAATCTTTGATGTTGCTGAATATCAGTCAACACCACTGTTCTTGACGAGTCGCTTCGCATGCATGGCACCGCCCAAATCGCTGCGCAAATGCTCAAGGAAGCGCGGCGAATAATTGCAGAGGCTGTCTGTGCGCATCTTGCATACTCGCAGCCCGATAGCGCGACGGATTTCCGCTCGGCGACGCCCTTGGGTCGAATCGAGCAAGCAGAAAACGTCGTGCACGTGCTGGCCGCTTGCCTGAGTTTCGCAAGCCCATCATTATGGTGTGACTATGTCCGTTGGATCTCAAGCCTTCCCAAAACTGTCTCACCACTACGATGCGACTTCTCCGGTTTCTTAAATGCGTTGATCGAAGTTGTCGAGTTTAAATTTCCGACTGATGTCTCTCGCTTTGTTGAGACTTGGATTCGTGAGACTTCGAATTTGGTTCAGGAAGACGCGTCGCTGGAAGCGCCCCTAACGACAAGCAATCGCAACGAACAGTTGCAACGCGAGTATTTGGGATTGCTGCTTGCTGCAAATCGTAATGACGCGCTGAGAGTCGTGCTTGACGCCGTCAATGCAGGCATCGCGATTGAGTCGATTTATCTGGATGTCATTCAACCTACCCAACGGGAACTCGGCCTGCTATGGCAAGCGGGCAAGATCAGTGTTGCCCAAGAGCATTACTGCACGGCTGCGACTCAGTTTGTTATGGCCCAGCTTCATCCGTATTTTGTGACCACGACTGCATCAGAAAGGACGTTGGTCGCGACTTGCGTGGGCGACGAATTGCACGAAGTTGGGCTTCGCATCGTCGCAGATCTCTTTGAAATGAACGGGTGGAACACGATTTATTTGGGAGCGAACACAACCCCCGATAGCATCGCGGAGACAATCGCCTCGAACGGCGCACATGCCCTTGCCGTGTCAATCACGATGACACAACATTTGTTCGAACTGGCTGACGTGATCAGTGTGGTGCGAGCACATCAGGCGTGCGATCGTGTAAAAGTGCTAGTCGGCGGCTATCCCTTCAACGTCGATCCGTTTCTCTGGCGCCGTCTGGACGTTGATGCGTCAGCAACTGATGCGAAACTCGCAATTCGAGTTGTCAATCAACTCGTGGGCCTAGAAACCAAGGCATTTAAGAACGCAAATGGCTCGATCGTCCCGATCAGCGCCGACGAACACACTTCCAGATTACAATGCGACACTCATGACGATCTTAGCCGACTGAACAATAACTTAATCACGCTTCAGCGGAAGCTTAGTAAAACAAACGCAAAATTGGCTTCGCTTAGCAAGACAAACGAAGAAAGGGCCGAAGCATTGCAGAGGGCAGATCGCCGCAAGAATGAGTTCCTAGCGATGCTCGCTCATGAATTGCGCGGCCCGTTAGCTCCGATGGAGTTAGCAGTGTCATTGCTTCAAATGGATACTCTCGAGGCCACTATCGCTCACGAAGCGAAAGAGACGATGAAGCGTCAACTGCAGCATATGAAGCATCTGATCAACGACTTACTCGATGCGGCGAGAATTGTGCATGGCAAAATCGCTCTCAAAAAAGAGACACTCGAATTGGCAAGCGTTGTCCATCGTGCAGTTGAGATTGTTCGTCCGCTGATTGACGAGAAGCAGCAAACGTTGGAGTTGGATTTAACGGACGAAGCGATCAAACTCGAAGGAGATGAGATTCGACTAGCACAAGTCTTTGCGAATTTGCTGACCAACGCCTCCAAGTATACTAAGAAACATGGCACCATCCGTCTTTCGACAAATCGCGTCAGAGACGAGGCCGTTGTCGAAGTCCGCGATAACGGCATTGGAATTGAACCTGAACTTTTGCCAGACGTTTTTGCGCCCTTCTCGCAAGAGCAGCGATCAAAGCAGTACGCAATGGGCGGGCTTGGTCTAGGACTGAGCTTGGTAAGGAAGCTCGTCGAGCTTCATGGTGGGTGTGTAAACGTCGCAAGCGAAGGCGCCGATCGGGGCAGCACGTTTTCCGTTTCCTTGCCCACGCTAGAGCCAAAACAGCTCCAAGCTCCTGATGAATTCGATGATCTAGTAGAGTCGGGCGAAGACCCGCCTGAGCGCAGTGTTCTTATTGTCGAAGACGTGGCAGGAATAGCGAGGATGACGGCCATTATTTTTGAGAAGCTAGGCCACGCTCCAATGGTCGCATACGACGGTGCTACCGCGATCAAGATGTACAAAGAGTCTCGGCCAGACATTGTCATTCTTGATTTAACGCTACCAGATATGAGCGGACTAGATTTGATACGGGCGATCCGCCGACTAGATCAGGACAATTCAACACTGATCGTAGCGTTAACCGGGCACAGCGATGACGCGCATCGGCGACTAGCGCAAGAAAGTGGATGCGATGAATACCTCGTCAAGCCCGCAGATCTCAGGGAATTGAAGCAGTTGTCGATACACGCCAAGCTGATGCGTGAGCGGTGATCGAAGTTGGTGCGTTAGGATTCTCAAAGCACGGTTGGCCGACATTGCCGGCTGCTGTTGCGCCGTAGATTTGTCTTAATTGACGTTGCCGCCGACGTATGTGCGGCTGAAGCGTCGAAGTGCTGCAATTGTCATTTTGTGCTCCTATGTTAAGGGGAATAGCGTATTTATCGGTTCAGGACCCAATTCCTACTTCTGCTGGATTTGCCCGGCAGCTATTTGACGTTCTGCTTCCCGTTTGATGCCGTGGAGAATTCTTCGGAATACAAAATGGTGCAATGCTAGAACGGAATACCAGTACATAATTCCGGTGAGGCCCTTCGGCCGAAAGCGGGCAGTCATCGTGAGCCGGACTGAATTCTTAGACGTTTCTTCTTGCCCAACCGGAATGAGTTCAAACTTCAATTGGGCCGTTCCAGGGAGCTCATCTCCTCGTGCAAGAACAATGTGCGATCTCTCTCGAGGCAAAAAAACGCAAGAAGTCTAGCGTGTCGCCAAACTCGAGGTCTTCCGAGTAACGCCCTCCCCGCCGCAACCCTGGGCTGCCAACGAGCTAATCCATCCAGCCTCGGATTCGCCAAAGAATAATCCGTGGATGCTCGAGCCCTGTCACCCTCGGCTAGTCTGACGGTCGAGTGCTTACTAGCGGCGGCATCACGACGAATTCGCCGAACGATGCGCGACTGGGTTGTTTGTGCGAATCCTGCTGCCCTGGCATGAGATCGGGATCAACCGTTTTGCAGTGCTTGAAAGCACGGACATTGGCTCGCGGCAGCAGCGTGCTCGATAAGGCAAAGGCGTCTCCGCCGCAATGGCATACTCCAAACCAAAAGCAGGAGACGGTTGATGTCGGTGCTACGCACTCAAGGATTCTGACATAGAGCCAGCATCGCTCGCATTTGGCAGCTCATCCAGCTGATCGCCTACTCAATGATTCCGTCGGGGTAGATAAATTCAGTCCAATTCCGCTCGAAACTCAGATGGCGATGCGCCAAATATTTTCTTGAAGTGCCGACCCAAATGACCGTGGTGACAAAAACCCAGGTCCAGCGCCAATGCCAATAAGTTCTTTTCGCCCAGTGCGATTCTTCGCATTGCTTCGCGCAGTCGAAGCTGATTGCGGAATTCACATATGGAATAGCCTGTGCCAGCCCGAAAAAGGCGACTGAGATGGAAAGGAGTTGTGCCAACATGCGTTGCTACGTCGGCAAGTGAATGAGATTGAGTGTAACTGCTGGCGATAAATTCGGCGGCGTTGCCCACCACCGATAGCTGGTGGCGCGTCAGCTGTTGATGCGTCGCAGTTGCGGCTTGGTCGACAAAAGCGGATGACGCTGCTGCAAGTACAAAGTTAACCGTTCGTTCTTCCATCGAGCAATGATCGTAGGATGCGGCCTGCGCGAGCTTGAATAGCCGCCAATGCTCCTGGAACAACTTAGCAGGAACCACCGAAGGTGACGACTGCGGAAGTCTTGAATTGGACAGTGACGGGACATCCACCGAGTGTGCTAGACCATCAAGCGCAGTTGGATCCAGTCGTATCGCCGTGCATTCGTCGCCACTCCCGGTCGGGTGGGCTACGCGGTACTCCTCACCTGGATTAAAGAAGGTGAAGGACGCAGGAGTCGAAAGCCAATTTGAAAAACCAACGCGCTTGGCGAACGTGCCGCGCCGAACTAACACGATGTAGTGAGCATCCGAGACCTCAAGAGGACCGAAGCTCCGCTCTTGTGATCGACAAACAAAGTCGATGACGCTAAACGTCTCGCTACAAAAAAGCGTTGTACTTTGGTGCTTGATTGTCATTAGGGCTTGCCGACCGTGTTCACGAAGTGCCAAAGGATACGCTGAAAAGCACGATTGTGCGCGCATCACATTGCAACGAGGTGTAAGTTGAAAAACATACTCCTGAGATTATTCCAACATATTGGACTCGCCAGTATGGAAGCAACATTCAAGGCCTTGAGCAACGAAAACTGGCAAGACTTAGAAGCACTTTTCGGCGCGAATGGGGCTTGCGGCGGCTGTTGGTGCATGACAATGCGGCTCACGAGTTCCGACTACGAGGAACAAAAGGGGGCTAAGAATAAGTCTTCGTTGCGCAAGCTCGTACGCAAGCATCAACCGGTGGGCGTATTGGCCTATTCTCAAAACTCCCCTGTCGGATGGTGCTCCGTTGCGCCGCGCGAGCATTTTGTGCGGCTTTCCACCTCCCGAATCTTCAAGCCTGTCGATGATGCTCCGGTTTGGTCGATCGTGTGTCTCTTCATTAAGAAAAACTGCCGGCGCATGAATCTCTCTGGGCAGCTAATTCGAGCGGCAGTCAGATATGCTGGCAAACAAGGCGCTTTAATAGTTGAGGCCTATCCGCAGATTCCCAGAAAGGAAAATGTCCCCGACGTATTCGCGTTTTGCGGAATCGCTTCGGCTTTTGAGCGTGCCGGTTTCGTCGAAGTAGCTCGCCGATCGGAAACCCGGCCCGTGATGAGATTCACGATCCGCGATAGTAAAGGACAAGCATGATGAACCATGGTCTTCCTGAAACACATCCTTCCATAGAGTACTACGACAGCGACTATCCATCAAAGGAACTCTCGCCGTATCCAGAAAACTTTGATGAAACAACAGGCCTCCAGGGAATTCGTGACGATGTCCAGCGCTACGTAAGTCTTGCCCGGGAGACCAGAGGGCCAATTCTCGAATTATGTTGCGGGACCGGTCGCGTCGCGATTCCGTTAGCACGGGCCGGTTTTGATGTCGTAGCCGTCGACATATCGCCCGCCATGCTTGTCCAATTCAAGAACAAGCTCAAGCTGGAACCAGCAGCGGTTCAAAACCGGCTCTCAATTGTCGAACAAGACATTGCCGCTCTCAGCCTCGGCGAGCACGACTTCGCGCTCGCGATATATCCATTTAACAGTCTGATGTGCCTCCCCAATGCAAACCTGCAGGCGCTGGCGCTCAAGCAAACGGCTGCGCATTTGGCTTCAGGTGCGCTGCTAATGCTCGATCTCGTCAACCCGTTTAGTTTGGATTTGCGACCAACCACTCCGCCGCGCCCGTTTTTTTCGCGAAAGAATGTCCACACAGGCAACTCGTATACACGATTCGCCGCATTTGGCGAGATCGGTGTCGATCAAGTGCAAGAGCTCTATGGCTGGTACGACGAAATAACTGTCGATGGCATGGTAAAGCGCCGCCCTTACACAATGCAGTGGAGGGTCGTCTTCCCGAACGAGATCACGATGATGCTTGAAAACTCCGGCTTTGTTGTCGAGAAGATGGAAGGCGACCACTTTGGCAATCCGTACTCAAGTGCATCACGAAAAATGAATGTAATAGCCAGGGCGGTGCAAGCGCAACGAGGCTCTCAAAAACGGATGCAAAGCAAGCCATAGCTCTGCCGACGTTTTGCGGAGCACGATCGTGCGCGCAGGCCACTCCGCTCTGCATAAGATTGTGCCCGGGTAGCGACGACCCAAACATCACTAAGCCTTCTTGCGCCTTGCACAATAGGAGATGTCGAATGAATTCTGCTAATTTCTTGGTCTCGATCATGATGCTGATGCTGGTGGCTTCAGCGTGCTTTGCCCAGGACGGAACGGGGCCAAAGTATGACCTGGTATCGAAATATCGAAACGCTGAGGATACGCGCACGATTCGACGCCACATCGAGGATATCTTTAATGCCTATATCGAGAGTGATAGCGCAACGGCTAGGGAAACACACACGCATGATTGGTTTGGATTCCGAGCTGGTAGCGCGCGAGTCATTCGTGGAATTGATGGATACATGGGCGGCTTCGTAGAGAATCCTCCTAACCCTGCTGTCGGGTTTGAGTTTGTGGAATTGGATATTGATGTCGAAGGAGACTATGCGGTTGTCTTGTATCTGGCCCGCTATTTTCAACAAAACCCCAAAAAGCAGACGTTCGCACGACTCATTCGGTCAATCGATGTTTACCGGAGAGATGCCGCTGGGTGGAATCAATGCGCATCCAATTTGAGCATCGTGCCAGACCATCAACGCGATGCCCGCGGATTACACTCAATCCCCGCACTCCGCCGACCACTGAACTCGGCTCCGCACGCGTTATCGGAAAATGCGGCAACCCCTCAGCCGAAGACTGAAGGCGTTGATCGCTACATTCGCCAAATGCTGGCCGCCGCGGAAAATGGGGATGATGAAGCCATCGCCAAGCTCACAACTGCAGATTGGAAAGGAATTGGGGCAGCAAGTTTGGTCCCACAGTCGAAAGGCAAGATGGATGCGTCCGTTGGTGCGGTCCTCTATGGTGGCCGTCGAATTAAGAACCTCACGCTGTTGGACCAACATGTTCAGGTCGAAGGAGATCTCGCTTTAGCTTTTTACTCGGCGCACTGTACTATCATTGATCCGATAACGAAGAAGGGTTCTTCTGGATTGATACGATTTGGTGATGTGCTACGGGAGGAAGCTGGGGCCTGGAAACAGCGTGCGACTCACATAGCGCTATTCGTTGATGCAGACAATAACGAGTAGCTGAGCCACTCTGGGATGGATGGCGATAGGACTGAGATGCTCGTGAACTATTGCGGTTTCTGCGACAGCTCCGCTATCGCCTGACTAAGTGGCCACTGCTTAGGATAAGTCAATGGCCGAGATCTACTTTTTTCGGGTCCTGACGAACATTCGTGAGCTCGAGGCAGTGAATGACTCTGCGCGATGGCCACCCTCAACTGCTGAACAGTCAATTCCGCAGACCCGCAACATTAGTTCCAACTCGTATCGGAAAATGGGCCGCCAAAGAATCTCGTAATGCTGCCGACGTAGCAGCCCGCTGCTTGTAATCTCATCGTACCAGCCAAACAGCGTTTGCCTTTGCAGGGCATCAAATGCACTTCGCGCTGCGAATCGAGTGTAAGTGTTGCCATTAATAGGGTGTCGACGTGTAAAAAATGGCTTTGGTGTCGTTTCGCCCGCTGTCGGGATGCGCAGTGGATTGATGATATCCAGCAACAGTTCGCCTCCAGGCCTCAGGTGATCGATTGCACGACGGATGACTTCGATCTGACGCTCGAAGTTGGCGATGAGCAAGAGGCTATTGAAAGGAATTAGGCAGATGTCGAAATCCCTATATGGCAATCCAAGATCGACGATGTCGCATTCGACAAGTGTGACTTGCTCCTGCAGTTCGTTGCTTTCCACGTGAGCCTGGAATGTGCTAAGCATTTCACGCGAAATGTCGACGCCATGCACGTGATGACCATCTTGGGCGAGAGGAACTCCTATTCTGCCAGTGCCACAACATAACTCGAGGATTTGTTTCGGTTCTTCCCCAGCAATTTCGCGATATCGATCCACATCGTCATGGATCCCCTGGGAATGCGTTATTGCATCAAAGTTTTCCGGAAACTTACTTAGCGCGCGAGACGGGTAATCGCTGTCATAGAATTCAACGACGGGGTTCGTGGACTGCATGAGTTGACTCTTTGGTTAGAAACGATGTGCTGCACGCGCCGCCACGCGCGAACGCCGCTTGGAACTTCACCGAGATGGCAAGCAATGCTCGCGTTGTCAGTCCTTGCGCGCTGCTGGCCATGGGCAGTCTATGTTACTCCGATATTAGAGTCGTACTCGCGGCATGCGGACGCGACTATTCGCTCATGCCATTGCGCAAGATTGTTCCATCGTCTTGCTGGGGCGTTTACTAAGGAATTGCCTAGGGTTTCGAAGCGTTCCGCCGGCCTTACCGCTGGCATCCACCCAAAACACGAACGACTCTATGGGTTGATTGCCCGTGTTAGTCATGTCCGAAAACCGCCAGCATCTCCTTTGCTGCCATTTACGATATCACGAACGTGGGACAGCCGATCGACGACAACTCAGCGAGGGTCTACGTGTCGATGGGTTGATGAATAACCAACCACAGCCAAATTGCCAAACAAGTCCGAGCATCACAACATGACCAGCCAGGCTGTGAAAGGGGCGAAATTTGCTGCAATGCATCGCAGCAGCTGTTTCGTCATGGCCAACGCTTGGGACGCAGGATCTGCACGATTATTGGAAAGCATCGGGTTTCACGCTCTAGGAACGACAAGCGCAGGGATGGCGTTCAGCCTTGGAATGCCCGACTTTGTCCCGAGTCGAAGTGAGTTTCTGCGAAACGCGCGGGAGATTGCCGGCTCAACAAGTCTCCCCGTGAGTGGCGACCTAATTCATGGTTTTGGTGAGACTCCAAAGGTGGTTGCAGAAACGATTCTTGCGGCGGCGAAAACTGGTCTTGTTGGTTGCTCCATCGAAGACGCGATTCCCGATGCAAACGTAATACTCCCGATCGACCTTGCCACCGCAAGAATTTCGACGGCCGTGCAGGCAGCCCGATCGTTGCCATTTGAATTCACCATTACGGCTCGCGCGGACAATTACTTTCGCGGAATTGCCGACCTCAATGATACGATCGCACGGCTCAGGTCGTATGAGGCGGCCGGCGCCGATGTGCTCTACGCGCCTTGCGTTACCGATCCGGCTGAGCTTGCAACGCTTATTAAGTCTGTAAGTCGTCCGGTGAATGTGCTGTCAGGAATCGGCGGAAACTCGCTCACTGTCTCAAACCTGCGAGACCTCGGGGCCCGACGCATCAGCTGGGGATCGACATTATGGAGTGTGGCGAACAAGGCCGCGTGCGACGCGGCAAAGTCAATCTTGATTACTGGCGGTTTTGAAGCATTGTCTGACCAACTTCCCTATTCCGACGTTATGCGCCTATTCAGTAGTTGACACCGTCGTTGAAGGAGTCGGAAGCACTCCACCAAACTTGAACTTGTTGTGGTCCTCCCAGACTTCGTTGCGCCAAGAAACACTCAACCCTCCTATCGGATGTTCATTACGGAGAGCACATGCCACGAACTCTACAGCAAACTGCAATAACTGCGGGTTCACCGCGACAAGTCTGGAAATACCTTGTGGATTCCAAGCTCTTGGCTGGGTGGCTAATGCCCAACGACTTTGAAGACAAAGCAGGGGCACAATTCAGCTTTTTGAGTCCAAGTCCCGGGTTGAGCGCTCATCGTATCGAATGCAAGGTGCTCAGCATCGAGCCACAGAGCGCGATTTCATTCAGTTGGATAACTGATGAGCTTGCGGCACCGACTGAAGTTGTTCGGGCTCTGCAATCCGCTGCACGTGACCAGACGGTTATCGAAGTTCAACATTCTGGTTTTGAAGATGGGCCAATCGCAGATCAACACTTAGCCAACTACGCTGCAGCTTGGAAGGACCATTTAAGAGTATTGGGCGAGCAAATCGCGGAGCAGGCACGCGGCGGGCAGAAGCCAACGGGTGAAATTGACTGGAGCCGTTTGTCGCTGCATTTCCCTATCGCGGCGAGCCCCTTACAGATAAGGGAAATGTGGGCGACGGCGAAAGGAATGGAGTCTTTCTTTGTCGAATCAATGCAGATCTCCAATGCTCATGGTGAACTGCGGAAACGGGATGAGGCAGCGCGTCCCGGCGACACATATGTGTGGCGCTGGCACAACGGCCGCCGTTTGATCGGCGAGTTTCTTGATGGCCATTCAACGAATGAAGTGGCGTTTTCTTTTGGTGAGTCTGCCATAAACATTTGCTGCATTCCCTTTCGCGGTGGCACCGTTGTTCGACTCACGCAATCTGGTATTCCGGACGACCCGCTCTCGCGGATGCATATCCATGCAAATTGCCGTGGTGGGTGGGTTCACTTCCTGACTAATCTTAAGAGTGTCGTCGAGCATCGCATCGACTTGCGTGACACTTCTCGTGAAATGGGAGCTTGTTTGTCCACTTACTTCGACCCAACTTCGATCGGCCTAATTTGAGTGAGCGCCCAAGTCTCAGACAACTGCCGGCGGGCACTCCAACTAGCCTTTCATCCACACTTAAACCATGAATCTCGATCCAAATACTTGCTATCGCGCCGTACGAAGCCGCGACCGGCGATTTGACGGCAAGTTTTTTGTCGGAATCACTTCAACGGGGGTTTATTGTCGGCCGATTTGCCCAGCTCCACATGCGCTAAAATCCAATATGCAGTTCTATGCATGCGCCGCAGCAGCCGAGGATGCTGGTTTTCGTCCTTGCCTTAGGTGCTTTCCTGAGCGGTCGCCACACTTTGCAGCACGGCCGAATGGAAACGAAATCACCGCTCGTGCACTCCGCCTGATCTCCGACAACCTCTTGCATGAAGAATGCGTCGACTCGGTGGCGGATCGATTGGGAATAAGTAGTCGCCACTTGAGAAGGGTCTTTAAAGAGAATCTTGGGACTTCGCCAACTGCAGTTGTGCGAACAAGCCGGTTGCAACTCGCAAAACAATTGATCGCCAAGAGCAAGCTCACGATGACGCAAATTGCCTTCGCTTCCGGATTCCAATCGATCAGACAATTTAATGACTCGTTCAAGCGGCTATTCGATGCCCCCCCGAGTCATTTTCGCCGTGCGCGTAAGTCCCAACCGAACGTTAAACGTAACGCACATTTTGAAATACAATTGGCATATCGCCCGCCATTCGACTGGCAAGCGTTGTTAGCATTCTTGAGGCCGCGGCAGTTTCTGGGAATAGAATCGATCGATCGGTCTATTTACCGACGTTTCGTCGCATTTGATGACGCCTACGGCACCGTGGAGGTTTCAAACTGCGCGAACCGCCATCATCTGAGCATGCTCGTTCCGATCGAACTTTGGAAGCACGCACAAATATTGGCGAACCGAGCCCGCACTATGTTCGACCTTGACGCGGATCCAACGCTCATTGCCACACAACTCGCGACCGCTCCACGACTTCGCAAGCGCATAACGCACGACACGGACTTTCGGCTGCCAGGTGGCTGGAATCCATTTGCCGACGCCATACGTGTCATACTTGGCCAACAGGTGTCTGTTGCTGCGGCATCAACTCTATGCGGTCGGTTGATCACAACGTGGGGTAACTCCTATGCTGACGCTAAACTTTCATGGGAGTTTCCAGGCCCGGATTTGCTAGCCAGGGTCGACACAACCCAGATTGGAATTCCTAAGACACGAGCTCGAGCCATTCAGCATTTGGCGGCTGCAATCTTAACTCGCCGAATTGTCTTGGATGGCTCGATGACCTTAGAAGACTTCGTTCGTCAAGCAACCTCGTTACCAGGTATCGGCCAATGGACGGCAAACTGCATCGCGATGCGCGCTCTCAAGGAACCTGATGCATTTCCAACGGGTGATCTGGAACTGAGGAGAAAATTGCCTCAACGGGGCGCAGGCTCAGCAGGCGACCTCGCCCGCCTGACGACAAAATGGCGACCATGGCGTGCGTATGCGACCATGCTGTTGTGGCAGACTTGAAGCAGAAAGTAATCGGCAGTATGCGAAAATGCGAACAGCAGTTGAAAAACACCGACTTTGCTAATGACGATGACTGATCGAGAAATCCAGCTTCGCCCTTGGTCGAGACGAGACGACGGCGAAATGCAATACAAGCTTTGGCTAGCGGCGACAAGCCACCTCCCGCGGGCCTGGAGGTCTTCTCTTGTCAATGTTGAACATCAACTGGTGCAGGCAAAAGAGTTCCCGTTTTGTCGGATTTATGCCGAAGACCAGAGCAATCAACTCGTGGGATACATCGGATCACATCCACCATTCGATTGGAAAGCAGAGTTGCATGGCCCCCCTTATGAAAACCTTGGCTGGGCTATCCCCTTTGGGTTTCCGTGGACGTGGCCCAGGAACACAAACTTGGCCGAGCGACTATACCGCGAGCAAGAAAATCGAATTCCGGAGATATACAGTGCCTTCCGCAGAGACATCTACATTCAACGCTTTCGGGAATCTTGGTCGGAGCAATTGGACTTTCTTAGGCAGCACGGCTGGGTTCAGATTTCTCGCGCACCGCTGCTAGGCAAAAGTTTGTTCAATGCCGAGGCTCCGCCAACGAATGTGGTGCCGGCCACTCGAGGTGACTTTGAAAAGATTGGCGATTTCGTCACTGATGAAAACGTCAATTACGTCTCGTTGACCGCCCAAGCTGCCCTACGGCTATATGACCAAGGTTGGATCAACGGCGAGTACGCTTGGCGATACGCCGATCGGGGAATCTTCGTGTTGGACCCGCGAGGCCGCTACGTTGGAGTAACGTATTGTTTTGGCACCGCTGGTGAATGGGACAACGTCGTGAACGCTGCCATGACACAGGCCGCTCAACTTGGCGGTGAAGAAGTTTATTTTACGGTCACCGAAAAGGAACAGGAAAAGCACTCGCGCTTGAGCCAACTTGGATTCCGCGAGGTGGATGCTGGGATCTACATGGCACGCAGGGCTGATTGATGCCACAAAGTCATTATCATTCTCGATTACTCTTAACACTTTGACATACGAACGGAGCTCGAACTTGTGCAACTATCCACGATGCTTCACGCTTGGTAACGCCCGAGTAACTGTGTTTAACATTGGCGACATCGCACTGCCGCTTGCTGATCACATGACGCACACTTGCGTGGACTCAATCAACGATAGCGCAATTGTTAACGAGTTCGCATTAGAGACCGTCCCAATCCATTCAACTCTGGTGCGGATCGGTGACACGTCAGTTCTTGTCGACGCCGGCAATTATGATGCGGTGCCGGGTACACAATATGAGATCGAGGGATACGCCTCGCCTCCACACATCACCGAACACAATTAAACAAGCAGGGGTTGAACCAAGCGAGATTCAACATGTCGTAATTACCCATCGTCATTGGGATCACTTCAACGGCATCGTATGTCGAGACGATGACAGTGTTAGATTATCTTTCCCAAACGCCACACACTACTGGGCCATCGGGAATGGGCACACGTCGTAGAGCAATTGAAGGACCCGCTTCTATCGAATCGGCCACATTGAAACACGTTAATGATGCTCAATCGCTGAAACTCGTGGATGGCGATATGTCGATTACTGATGAGATACAGATTCTCTTCGCGCCCGGTGAAACTGAGGGTCATCAAGTTGTTCGTATCCACTCGCGGGGCGAGACCCTGTATTGCCTAGGAGACATTTACCATCATCCCAATGAATTTAAGCTACCACAGTGGATGGTTTCCTGGGCCGATTCAGTATCAGACCGAAAGAGTCGTGAGCGAATTACTGAAAGGGCGGTTAAGGATAACGGAGTCCTGATTGGGACCCACATCCGGCATCTTGGCACGCTGAAGCCTACAGCGATGGGCGTCGAATGGGCAATGTCGCATAAATGGACTGACTGTGATCGGTAAGAATGACGCAATGGACGACACAGCCAAGCCTGTATCGAACAGCACGGGCGCATCGATGCGACGACTCTCGACAATAGGCTAGCAGTTCAGCTGAGTGACTAGAGATTCATACAATCCATGGCCCTGCCGGACTATTGCGATTCTAAGCTGTTCCCGCACAAACTATCCGCCGAATAATAGAGAAATGAAAATCCGAAGATACATGAGTGCCGACCTGCTGGCTGTTCTTACCTCGTGGGAGGCTGCGTCAAAACTTGCTCACCCATTTCTTGATGACGCGTTCCTAGCTCAAGAACGTACGAACATCGCTGAGCTGTATTTGCCCAAAGCAGAGACGTGGGTTGCGGAAGTTGACGGAGACGTTGTTGGCTTCATTTCTTTACTTGGCAATGAAATTGGTGGACTGTTCTTGAATCCCAAAGAGCACGGTAAAGGAATTGGTCGTGCATTAGTCGGCAAAGCCCAAGAGCTGTATCCGACTTTAGAGGTTGAAGTGTTCGCTCAGAACTCTATCGGTCGCCGGTTCTATGAGCGGTATGGATTGGTTGAACTCTATGTGAAAGCACATAATCCAACTGGTGAGCAAGCACTCCGTTTGCGATTCAAATCAGTTGATATGGAGACGTAGGTATTTCCAAAGCCTGCCGCACGACGATCGTGTCTGCCGTAGATGTGCTCAGAAGCTCGAATCAAAAAACGCAGCCGCTGCGATCAGCGTCCGAAAACTGTCCGAGAATCGGTGGCAAACGCGCCTAAAACATGTAAGTTATGGAAAACGTAGCGACTGATGGTCGCCCAACGTGGTAACGCAAGTCCACTGGCGCTTAGCTGTTAGAGCGATCTCAACAGCTTCGATTGTGGAAGGCCTCTGTGACCTTCGGAACCGAAACCCTTCGCTTTGAGAAGTCCCCAACGCTCTCACTTGATCGGCCGTTTTCCCCACTCTCGCACACGGCATACGCTTCCAAATCTACAGCCCAGTGCGTTTGGGTAACGACTGAGCGGAACCTTGACCAACTCGGCGTCTTATTGCCTTACGTTCCCCCACTCCCCTGGGCGTGTGAGGAGTTACGGAGCGTTTCCAAGTGGTGGCATTGCCTTGATCTCTAACTCTTTCAATACGCGTCTTTTTGGAGGCGAAATTACCACCAGCGGTGCGTAGATTCCCAGCTGTTCGGCCATCGACAGGTGCAATCTGCCAACATTGCGCAGGTGGGGCGACCTATGCTCCGTGAACTGATGTGCTAGGGCTTGCAAACTAAGTAAGTCAGCTTAAGAAGCGATATTAGGCGCGTGCAGAGTGGAAGAACGCGCGGAGGTACTGGCCAGTCACCGCTGCATCTTTTGAACCGAGTTGTCTCCCAAAGAACCTCATTTGTGGCGTCATTCTTGAGCTGGATTCACGTTTGACTTAGCGATGGAATTCACCGGCCAGGTAGTATCGAAATTCCCGGCGACTTGCAAGCGCTTCTAGACGTGCTCGCGATCCAAGAGATTGACGGCGTCGTCCGGCAAGTGCGAATTCTCCGCTTGCAGCTCCAACTCAGCGAGTTCGCTTTGCAAGCCTCCTTCGGCAGGATTGATGGCTTCCTCGGCCGAGGCGTTCTTATCGTGACTTTGAGTCTCGGTTGTGACTCGTTGAGGTGCCCCTGATTCTCCATCCATTATCACAGGCACGCCATGGGGGAACACGATTTCTCGGGCTTCGTCCGGCATGGAGATCTCTGCTTCCTCGAATGCTTGCTTGACCATGCGAATAACCGAGGAACGGACTTTGAGGTGGCTGTTGACGCCTCCATCGGTCCAAAAATACACCGTGAGGTTGATCGTAGCTGCGCCGAGTTCTTCCACAAGGACAAATGGCTTTGGGTCGCCCAGGACTGCCGGATGTTCTGCGAGAACTTCTCGTGCGAGTCCTTGGGCTGCCGAAACGCTGGTGTCGTAACCGATGCCGATTGTAAATTCGAGCCGCACGTTGGGGTTCGTGGAATAGTTAATGACAGTGTTCTTATAGATCGTGGCATTCGGAATCTGGACATGATTGCCTTCGAATGTCATTAGCAATGTGCCCCGCGTTGTCACTCTTTGGACGAACCCCTTATGTTCGAGGATGGTAATCAAGTCGCCAATTCGGAAAGGACGTTCGACGCTGATCAATACGCTCGCCAGGAAGTTCTCAGCGATGTCCCGAAAGGCGATACCAACGACCAGCCCCATCAGGCCCGTGCCTCCAAGAATCGTCGCGGCAAGTCCTGTCAGGCCCGCAATTCTCAATATCAAATAGATTCCCAATACCATGACAGGAATGGCGAGCGCGGATGCACTCACATTCCGAAGTAATGTACTTTCCAGGTTGGTAAAGAGGTATCGGCGCGCGGCAGACTTAGTCAAGCGCGTTGCCAGCCAGGTGACGATGCCCAAAACCACTGCCAACAAAACATAGGGCAACGACTGTGACGCTGTACGAAACCAACTAATGACTTCGCCCCAGGCAGATGAGAAATCCCAAGCCGATGGTTGACGAGATTCGATTCGGTTGACTACAGCGACGACATCCTGAGTACGTTCGGCGAGTTGGCCCGCCCATTGTTTCCTTTCATCACCGTCAGTCGTCGCGGAGAGAAAGACGATCCCTTCGTCAACAGTGACTTCCAAGTCTTCATACCAGTCCGTTGCGTCGAGGATTCGTTGGAGGCGCGCTTGAATCTGCGAGTCCATCGCCTGTGGAGTTACGCTGACGTCGCTATCTGGCTGAGATGGCTCAGCATCGTCGTCCGATCCTTCGCCTTGGCCGGATTGTTGCATTGACCGCACGGTGTCCGCAGTTGACTCACGCTGAATCAGCATCAGATTTGCAAGAAGCATTGCGCAAATCGTCACGACAAGTCGACTGCACCGATCGGTCGTGTCGCTGCGTTTGTATCTAAGCATGGGGAGCTTTTCCGCCATCTTCTTGATTGGAGCCGTTTCCTTGAATACCGTTGCCGGCGAACGCTGCGTCCGTGACTAGCGGTTCCTTGAAAGTTAACGTCCGGTACGGGAATGGGATCTCAATCTCTGCGTCGTCCAGTGCACGTTTCACGGAGGCGACAACTTCGTCACGCGATTGGCGAATCTCCAATGGCGTGGACCCTGTCCACCAGGTCACTTCAAAATTGATGCTGGAGTCAGCGAATTCCTGCGCGAAGATCTCGACTCGCTCCTTTGTACGCACGGTCGAACAACCTTGCACAGCGGTACGGATGACGTCGCGTGATTGGTCTACGTCTTCTCCATACGCCACGCCACAGATGACGGTGATGCGGCGAGTTGCTTGGCTGGTAACAACTTCCACCGGATTCTTGAAGAGCATGGCGTTCGGCACGACCACAAGTTGCCCGTCCACCTGACGGAGCATTGTCATGCGAATGGTGATACTTTCCACCTCGCCCTCGACATCGCCGCAAACGATGTAGTCTCCTCGGTCGAATGGAAACCGCCAGAGGATCAAGACACCAGCGAAGAAATTCTCAAAGATGTCTTTAAATGCGAAGCCGATTGCCACAGAACTCAATCCCAAAACGGTTAAGATCCTAGCTGGCGTCATGCCAGGAAAGACGATCACCGCAGCAGTGGTTACGCCTGCGACCCAAACTACGACTGACGTCAATTGCAAAGCCAGATCGCGCAGGCTATCGCGCACGTGAGCTCGACGAGTTGTGTTGCCGACAATGACTCCGGCTAACCAACTCAGGATCCATGTCAGGAGGAGAACTGCAAGTGCTGCAACGATGAGCGGAGAATGAGCCAGCGCGTCTCGCCAAAGGTCGCGCAGGCTGTCGGTAATCAGCACGAACGACTTCGACCAGCTTAACGTCTGCGCAGTTCTTAGCTCGTTGACAACTGCGACTACTCCTTCGGTGTTATTGGAAAGCTCCGTCGCCCAATCAGCGTGAGATTGCGTGTCGGCTTTTCCCGCAAGGAAGACGACGCCATTTCGGACGCGGACATTGACATCGTCAAACCAATCAGTGGCATTGAATACCCCTAAGAGGCGTTCACGGATACCCTCATCGCGAACCGACTGAGGAACGTCGATTTCATCCGCTTCGTCAATCGCCGACGGACTGCTTGCCTGAGAATCGCCAATACCGCTCGCGTCTTGGGCGAATGTCTGTTGGATGCCAACAGCGACCAGGGCTGCAGCTATCAAGAACTTCATCCGTCGGCCAAGAATTCTTCGTGAAGAGTCAGCGGTGAAACGCATTCGAGGGCGCATAGATTGAGTTTGGAAAAAGCCACACAAGTTGGCTGACCGCGGAGTTGCTAACGAAAAGCGCAGTTTGCAAGTTGCGTACCACCGGCAAGCGGCGAAAGTTGCATGTCTCAAACAGCGTAGAGTTTCCAACTCGTGACGTATTCCTTGGAAAATCAGGCCGAACCGGAAACGTCGATTGGACGTTTACCGACCACCTCGGTCGCTTTCTGAGCACTTAGAGGCATCACAGTTGATGTCTTCGATTGGGTAATACCAAGAACTTGCTCAAGCGGATGTTGCTAGCAAGGATTTGACAAATCAACGGCACTTCCAGTTCAATGGGCGCCGTCCGCATTTGCCACGGAGTCCGTTAATTGCTCAACGAGTTTGTGCGCGTCCGCTTGAAAGATTCCAATCACATCATGCAACAACTGCTCATCGTTGTTGAGCCGAACCAAGGCTGCATGCAAATCCAGCACGTCGCCAGAACCCGAAAAATGTGGCGGAGTCGGGCGCGCGACAGCCCTAGCACCAGACGATCCATCTGTTGCGCGGCTAACACTGGAGACCTGCGAACTTGCAGCAACTTGCTCGTCGAAAGATTTTGCCATTCTCTAAACGTCTGAAGGCTTGTGGCCGAGCCTCCCTGCTCAATCAATTCCCGGCCCGCACAAGGAATGCTGCGACCCCCGGGATGCGATATGGAGCCGCGCATTCGAAGAGAGAGTTCCTCGATCTAGGCGTCTCCCCAATTCTCCACGCAGGAGACATTCTTAGCATCTCGATTTGGCCCCGAAACATCGGAAGCCACTGCGGAATGAGCATTTACTTTGCAGTACGCCGGCGTCGGTACAGCCTTGGTCGTTTCGCGATCAATAGGGTGCTTACTAGGCCAATGAAGGCAGCGCGATGGATGTGCCCGCGCCACTGCTGCGGATTTCTTCCGCCGCAAGTCCTTGTTGAATTTCGCATTGCGCACCTGGTCTCGAATTGTTGGCACGCTCATTGCAATCATTTGGATTCACTAAGTTTCTAGCAGAGACAACGAATCCCCTCGATCCAAGGCTTCGAAGATTCTCGGCATCACTCGAGGGAGTTTGCGAAACAAACTCTGGTCGCTGAGGATTTCGATGGAACAGATTGTCAGTGTCGGAAGTGCTTCTAACGACTAGCACACGATGTTCAGCTACAAAGTGCATCCAGACATTTGTCGCGACCTTCTGTGGTGGTGTTCATGCTTTGCAACTCGTTAACCTGGTTGTCCAGGGTATCCTTGGGACTGTTGGTCGCCGCGTCTGCGATTCCGCTGTGGCGCACCGGCAATTGGTTAGTGCGAATCTGTGACTTTCCGCGGGTTCAGATTCTGCTATTGCTGTCTATTCCGCTAGTCGCGAGTACATATTGCCTGACCTTTGACTCGACCCGCCGCCGCGAACACGCAGTGCTCCTAACAATCGTTCTGCTAACGGCAATTTGGCAGTCTTCGCACATTTTGCCTTTCACGCCGCTTTGGACCAAGGAGATTGCGAATGGTTCATCTGCGGATGCTATACGATTGATGGTGGCTAATGTTGAAGTCGAGAATCGTCAGTGTGCGACAGTCTTGCAGCAAATCAAGAGCGAAGATCCGGACGTCTTGTTGTTGATCGAAATCGACGATCATTGGCACGCAGCTTTGCAGGAGTTGAACGCATCCTATCCGTACCGCAAAGAGGAAGTCCGGGGAGATGGACTGGGCATCGCACTGTGGAGCAAGCCGGAGTTGAAGTCTGCGGAAATTCAGTTTCTCGTTTCCGAACGTCGACCGTCGATTTTCGCTGAGATCCGCATGCCGGACGGTCAAACAGCAAAATTCGTCGGCGTCCATCCAACGCCACCTGGCTTGAACGATTCGACGGACGGTGGTCGGCGGAATAGTCGAGTGCGGGACGCCGAACTAATGCATATCGCCAGAGAAGTGCAAAGCAACCCTAGCACTCCATGGATCGTTGCCGGTGACTTCAACGACGTTGCCTGGTCTCACACGACGCGTTTGTTCAAAAGAACGAGTGGGCTGTGCGACCCACGCATCGGACGGGCACTCTTAAACACCTACCATGCGGATTTTCCACTGCTGCGATATCCGATCGATCAATTGTTCCTCTCAGAAGGCTCAACGATTCAGTCACTGCGTCGAGTTCGCCTGCGAGGCTCTGACCATTTCGCCATTGTCGCCGAGTTTCAGGTTGACGCTACGAATTCGCCCTCGACTGTCTCTCCTCGCGATGAGTCTGAAGCGGAACAGCTCATTCGCGAAGGCGAAGAAAACGCAGAACAGCGCAATGTTCAGGCGGGTGACGCCGACCGATACTAGGCTGATTCTGTCGTAGCAATTTTCGAGGCTCTATTCTCGCAGGTGTTCACGACCTGAGCATAGAAGTGGCGCTTAGGCGCTCAGGAGGGCGTG
>CALJLD010000209.1 GCA_937982665.1 uncultured Planctomycetales bacterium | reverse complement strand
GAATGACAAAGGTCCAGGACCGCAAGGGCAGCCACGAGGTGCAACTCGAGGCCGGCGGCTTGTTGCCGCTTGCGACCAAGGTCGATAAGAACTCGACCGAGGAAATCGCCGCTCGCGATTATCGCCATCCCGCGTTGGGGGCTCGGCCGGTCGTACGATTGGGTGCGGATCGTCTGGGCCAGGCAGAAGACCTGGCGATGGAGTTCTTTGGGTTTGACGCGCCGACGATCTCCAAGCCGATTGCGATTCAGCATATTCGCAGCTTGAGTTTTGCCGCTTGGGCCTTGGTGAATGATCCGGACAACGCCCGTTATGCGTTGGACGTGGTGAAGCGAATGAAAGCGGCCGCGCGCAAAGCGCGATCCAAGCCGGGGCACGCTTGGGATGCGTACGCCGAGATCTCCAAAGAGTTAGGCCGTTCCGCGCGGCATTTTTTGCCGCCGTATTGGGAAGAAGTGGGACGCGTCTTCAAGGACTTGGGCAATCAGACATATGCCGGCCGCGCGCTCAACAAGTCGCTGGAAGCCGAGCGTGTGCATGCGCTGGAATCGGACCGCGCGCGTCGTCGCGATGTCGTGCTGGAGTTTGTGCTGGCGGGATGCCTTTCTGGCAAAGCTCTGTCTGATTATGCCAATGACTTGCAGAACCAATTCGAGAGTGAGGAGGCATTTCGGATCTTTCGCGATCTTGTCGTCAGGCGAACACGTGGTGGCATGGCTCCCTGGGCTGCCATGCCTAAGGACTTTGCGAAGGCCGCTAAAGCAGCCGGACTTGACGCTGACGAAGAGTTGGAGAAGTGGTTGGAGGAGATCATTGAAACGCCCGCCATGGGCAGGGCCTCGAATCAATTCTGGAAGCATTGCGACAAACATTGCCAGCGGATCGTCGCGCGAAGTCCGGCGTTTGCTGTCGCGCTGCTGCAGCACACCCGTCCGGCGGAGACTTACTACGGGGGCAGTCAACTCGGCCCTTGGCTGGACTTGATCGAGAAATGGGGAGTCTTTCCGTACCTTTGGGAAGACGAACATCAAGGCGCGCCGCCGTTGGGCGAATCGATTGCCGAGTGGTTTGGCCGAATCGTGCGCGCCGACGAGCCGGCCGAGGAGCGCACGCTGGATATGCTCCAAGGATTGATCCCACGGTTAAAGAAGGAGAAGAAGCCGTTATGTCTCTCCAAGAAGGGACGCTGGGATAATTCCGATACGATTGACGTCGATGTGCTGGAAGCCTGCCTGGCCGCTGGCATCAAAGTTGACGATCCGCCTGAGAATGTTGAAGTCACGTTTGATGGCTGGATTATGGCGGACAATGACCACGAGTTCCGCAACTTGGACCTGGTTGAGTCCTGGCGGGATGAACGATTCCTGCCTGCTTTGCTCAAAGCCATGGACTCAGCGCTGGCTTGCCGTGGCGGTAAAGGCGGACGACGGTACTCGGACTCCGAGAGAGAGTTGAGCCCGTTCCCGGTCGCCGCTGCCGAACGCGAGGGCATCAAAGGGCTGTGGTATCTGCATGCGTCACGGTTGTTAGATTCGCTGGAAGGTAGCGGTTTGCAGAGTTTTTCCACCGCGCAAAACCTGCTGCAAAAAACGCTTTGGCCGGACACGCTGCGGTTGTTTCCAGATCTGGCTGAACGGCTGGAGAAGATTGACACGACAGACATGCTGCAAACGACTCTGCAAGCCGGCATCTTTGACGAGTATGGCTGGCCTGCTCTTGAGCAGATGGTGGAAAAGCAAAAGCTTAAGGTCAAGACGGATCGCTATGGCGAAACCAATATCTCGCTGACATTTCCCTACATCGCAGTCACGGACAAAGTGCATGCGCACGTGGTTTGTCCAGACGGAAGCATCATCAAACACGAGTTGCGGGTGGCCAAGTCGAACACCCTCGACTCGGTGATGGTTGTTGGCGACGATTTGGCAGTCAAATATCGCGACAACAGCTGGGAACACTTTTTTCATTGGGCGAGTAACCCCAAGCAAAAACACAAAAGCGGCTACAACAGTTTTGACAATCAAGGGATTGCGACGGTCATGCCTGACGGCGGAGTCTTTTTCGGGCAAAGAGTGGTCCGTTCCGGAGACACGCGCGAGCCTGAACAGTCAGCGTACTTCCACGATGGCGAACGCTTTTGGCAGATGAGGAATGACTTCAGCGATGACGGAGTTGAAACCCGCAAAGTGCGCGAAGTGAATCCCGAAACTGGCAAGGCGATTCGCGAAAGCGTGCCGCCATGGTTTGAAAAGACTGATGGGGGGGAACTCGTCGCAGAGAATTCTGAATTGCATGGCGTGCCGAAAGTCGCTGCCGATTCGCCGCTTGGCACGAAGGATGGGCTCGTGGGCTGGAAAACCATCAAGCGCCGCGATGGGACATACTTTGGCGAAGGCATTGACGGCCGCCGCTGGGAAAAGCCGCTCATTGACTGCAATGGAGAACCCGAGGTTCCCGTCGCATTGCTGCAGCAACCCGGCACGGACAGCTTTTGGCCCATAACCGTCCCGCGCGGCAATCGCAGTGGCCCGTATACCCTGTGGGATCCGTTAGGCACAACAGAGATCAGCCGGCTTGTCGATTACAATGCCGAGGACGCTTGGGGGCAGGTTACATTGCTGCCCATCCAGTTCTGGCATTTGCTAAAGCCGCGAGACATTGCCTCGTCAAAGAAACTCCGCTCGGTCAGTAAGAAACAATGCGAGGCCCTGCTTAAGGCGGCCGCGGAAGACAGGGCAGGGCAGGCCGCCGGCGCCGCGCGACGCAAGCGCGATCAGGTTTCCGAAGAAACCGCGCCCAAGTTGTTGGCCGCTGTTAAGAATTTCCTCCCCAATGCGCCCGAGCGCCTCGTGCTGGGCCTGGTTCGATTTGTGCAAGATTCGGACTCCAGAGCTGGCGAGTTTGAGAGTGTCCGCGACAAGGCAATCGCCCAATCTAAGAAGTCCGGCAAGTCTTCGGCCGCTGGCAGTGCTAAGGTTGACGCGGCGGCCGAACACTGGGACATGGAGACCGCCGAGCGTTACGAATCCGAGGTCGCGTCCTCAACAAGCGCTCACATCGCGGAAACCGTCGCATTCCTCAAAGGCGAGTCAGAAGGCGGAAATCTCACCGCGACCGGACACATCTGGTTTTCGCTTCTGGATGATCTTGCATTTAAGTGTTGGAAGACATATTGGTCAGTCACAGAAACTCGTTTATCTCAGAAATCAAAAGGAGCCCGCGATGATTCTTGGCTGGAGTTCCTGCGGTTCTTGAATGAAACGGGAATCACCGAGTTGCCCGGCGAATTGAGCGTCATGGACGCCATTCCTGAAGGCGTTAAGAAAGATCGCTGGGGATCATATGACTTTGAAGTTGAAGCAGGCTCGTCATTCACTATGAAGAATGGCGAAGACTTGTTTGTGCTGGTCGAGGTCGAAACCTACGGCGATATGCCGTACACAGTTCTGCGCTATTCGACAGCCAAGAAACCGGGAACGCCTGCCGGCTACAAAGTCGGCAAAGCTCGCAAACTCAAACCCGCTTGCAGCGTGGAGGAAGTTGCAGCTTTCATAGAGAGTGCGAAAGCCTATGAAGGAATCGCGTTACCTACGGAAGAAGAACTCGCGGAAACAGCCGCCAACATGGACGCGTCGCCAGCGGAAGTTGGCCTGATTTGGCTGGCCGGGATGAACATTGATGCGTATGAAAGCAACTTTCTGCCAGCCGAACTTCGCAAGGCCTTGGGATGGAAGGTGGCTGACGCCAGCGCTGGCCGTCAGTCGCTGCAAAACCTCAAGGAGTCGATTCGCGACAAGCTCTATCGAGCGGTGATCTCCGGTGGCTTGGCCGCACCTTTTGCTAAGGATCGCGGACCTGCGTTGAAGGCGATTGAATCGACCTGGCGCGCAAACACGCCCAAGCGACTGGCGTTGGAAGCGAAGTTGCAAAAGCGGCTATCCGCGCTCGGCAAGACAGGGTGGCAGCAGGTCGATCATCAAGAGTTGCTGTCCATCGCGGCCGATCCCGCCAAGCATCCCACCATGCAGCCGCGCGAACTGGAAATTCAACTCATCAAGGAAAGGCACTACTCGAACCTCGGTCTGAAAGGGAAGAAGAAAGGCGACCATGGCATTGATGACGAGCTCCCGCGGTCCATCGTGCAACTGGTTTCCATGGTTCATGCGGAGACGCCTGCCGGCGATAAAGTCCGCGAACAAATGCCTGCGTTGATCACACAAACGGCCAAGTTGTTGGCCGGCCCCAAGTTTGTACTTCCGTTGCGACATTTCTACCTGCATGAAACAGGTCGCAAGAAACCGCCCAAACCCAGCGAGTGGATCAACAAGCACGTAGGTCGCACCAAGAAGCCTGGAAGAGATGGCCTCGCGCGCGCTGACGATGGGCTGCTTGTCGCCGCGGGATATGATTCAGAGCTTGATGCCTTTGTCGCCTTTCGGCCAGCAAAGCTGAAGTCCAAAGGAGACATGAGTCGATTGCTTGGGCTCTTGGAGATCGACCGCGTCGAGAACTTTGAGACAACCACCATGGGAGTATTGGGGCATATTGCCATCTTGAAGAGCCCTGGATTTCAGAAGCTGGCAATGGCGATCCTCGCCAATGACATCCCCGCCGGTGCCTGGCCCAACAACCCGCTGCACACCGCGCCAAAAGTTGTTGAGGAGATTAAGAAGAAGCATAAGTTGAGCGATGACGCGGCGCTTGCCTACGCGCAACTTCTGGCATTGCCGGACCCCACCACCGCCAACATGCGGACTTGGAATGACTGGACAGCCGCACGGATCAAAAAGGCGACTGCGGAACTGATTAAGCAGAAACTTGTCATGGAAGCCAAGCGAGCGAGGGCCGGCCGCAACGTGTTCCTGCCGGGCGAATGGGCCGAGTTGAAAGCTCCTTGGCTGCCAATCGAAACTTGGAAGCTGCCGCATCTGACCGAAAGTGATTTGGACAGCGGACAAACGTACCCCGTCGGCGGACCCATGGTCCTGCGCCCGTTTGAGGATCTTTTCGCCGCCGCGTGGCAGCGTGTGCTTGACGGTGACATGCCGAAGTATGAGGAAGTCAAAAGGAAACGAAAGAAATCCACAAGGTAACGCCCGTGGCCAAGAAAAAAGCTGCAAGCGCGGCTCCTAAGAAGGCGCCGAAGAAAGCACCGGAGAATTCCGCGAAGAACGGCGCATCCACATCGGCCAAATCACGCCAACAGCCCCCTGCCGAGGATGCCTACGCGGACCAGTTGGCTTTCTTGTGCGCTGTTGATCAGGCCGCGCGGCCGCCAGGTTGGTTGTTGTCACCTGAACGCGTTGTTGATTTTCTTTGCGGCACGCGTGGTGAGTCGATTCGCGCGGCGGCTTCAGCCGATTTGCCGCCTGGCATGCCAAAGTCCATGGTTATCGAACCCAAGTTCGTCGGACCGCGATCTTTGGTAGAGCGCTGCGTTGTCACGCTTGCCGGCGAACGCGGCCTTCTGCTTGTGGGTCAACCCGGCACGGCCAAGAGTATGTTGGGAGAGTTGCTAGCCGCGGCGATCAGCGGATCAAGCGCGCTGACCATTCAAGGTACCGCCGGCGCAAGCGAAGACCATTTGAGGTACGGCTGGAATTACTCGATGCTGCTGGACCGCGGACCGCGGCCGGAAGCTCTGGTTCCTTCGCCAGTGCTGACAGCCATGAAGGCCGGGCATCTGGTTCGCATTGAGGAAATCACTCGCTGCTTGCCGGAAGTGCAGGACGCATTGATCAGCGTGCTCAGCGAACGCCGGATGATGATTCCCGAACTCTCTGGCGAGGATGGGAGTGTCTTCGCCGCTCCAGGCTTTAACGTCATTGCAACCGCCAACTTGCGGGACCGTGGCGTTTCCGAGATGTCGGCAGCGCTGAAACGGCGGTTGAACTTTGAGACGGTGCTTCCCATTAGCGACGCCGACCAGGAGATCAAACTGGTTGGCAACCGGGCCCAAGCGGTGCTCGGCGAATCTGGAACGGATGCTGACGTTGACGCAAAGCTGTTGCAGATCTTGGTGACAACGTTTCGTGACTTGCGGGACGGACGCACGGATGAAGGCTGGAATGTTGAGCGACCCGCCGCGGTCATGAGCACTGCCGAAGCCGTGACGGTTGCTGCGGCCATTACTCGACAGGGAGCGTTCTTCCCAACTCAAAGAGATCCCGTCTCATTGTTGCCGGGATATTTGTTGGGCGTTGTGCTGAAAGACAACGCCGAGGACCGCGACCGGCTGTTGGCATATTGGGATGGGCCGGTTCGTCGGCGCAGCGAAGACGACGCGTTGTGGAGGCGCATGTATGACTTGCGTGACGTTTTGGAATCCGCGGAACTGGAATCTTAGGCCATGGTGGGCGAGGCTCCGCAAGACGTTTTGCAACAATTGGCCGACTGTCGCACTCCGCTGTTGATTGGCGTGCGACATCATTCGGCGGCGCTGGCGCGCGTCATGCCCCGGTTGCTGGATGACTTTCGTCCGCAATCGATCTTGCTGGAGATGCCGCCAGACTTTCAAAGCTGGCTGGAATTCCTTGGCCGCGATGACTTGCAAGCGCCCGTTGCGTTGGCGGCCTCGGGCGAGTCCCATCTACTTTCGTTTTATCCTTTGGCCGATTTTTCCCCGGAGCTCGCGGCCATCCGTTGGGCAGCCGCCAACAACGTGCCGGTTATCGCGTGTGACCTGGCGTTGTCCGCAATGGGCGAGGTTGATGTCGCGGACGCTGACAAAGATTCCGATGAGCCCACCGAATCCGAACCGTTGCTGCAAGGCTTGCTTGATCGCTTCGAAGCTGACAACACGAGCGAACTTTGGGAGCGACTTGTTGAGACGCCTGCGTGTAGCTCTTCTGCCGAAGCCATTCGGCGTGCCGCATTGACATTTGGCTGGGTTATTCGCCACTCGTCAAAAGGGCCGTCGCTCTCGGATGCGCATCGAGAAGGTGCGATGCGCGACGCAATTGAGCAAGCGCCGCAGAATTCGGTTGCCGTGGTCGGATCATTTCACGCGGCCGCGTTGTTGCCAGAGCCTGTGTTGTGGACGCCGCCGGAACCGCTTAAGCCCAAGCAAACCAAGAAGGGCAACCCGCCGGCAACTTCGTTGGTCCCGTATTCCTTTGTCCAGCTCGATCAACGCAGCGGATATCCATCCGGCGTGATGGACCCGGTGTGGCATCAAACCATGCTCGCTGCGAGAGATGCATCCGAAGCAAGCCGACTTGTCACGGACATGGCGGTGGAGTTGTGTCGAGAGCTGCGACGCGATGGCCATGTGGCCGGCACGCCGGACGCCACGGAGATCGTTCGTTTGGCGCGAGACCTGGGCAACCTCCGCGGGCATGCCGCACCCGGTCGCGGAGAACTCTTGGAGGCCATTCAAACGGCGCTCGTCCAGGGCGATTTGTTTGGAAGGGGCAGGGCGGTCGCTGCGGCAGCGCAAACCGTCTTGGTTGGCCGCCAACGCGGAAACTTGCCGGACGATGTTCCGCGCAGCGGGCTGGCCGTGCAAGTCGAAGAAACTTTGCGGCGATTAAAACTTCCCGGCCCTGATACAACTAACGATGATCGCCGGGAACTGCGGTTGGATCCGCTTCGCTCCAAGCTTGATCGGGCGCGAGCCGTTGTGCTGCGGCGGCTGAATCTCATTGGTGTTCAATACGCCCAGCGGTTTGATACGGAGGCCACGGGCAATCGCGAGAATTTGACCGAAGCGTGGAATGTTCAATGGACGCATGCCACTTCAGCAACCCTAGAAGCAGCCGGCCTGCACGGCGTCACTTTGTCGCAAGCGGCGGAAGCCACCATTCGCCGCTGGCAACCTGCCGGTGATGACGCCGCGGATGCCAGCCATCCAGCGTCCATCTTGACGCTGTTGTCCGCAGCGGCCGAATGTGGTTTGGCAACAACGGTTGCGGCTTTCCTGCACAAGCTGCACGGACCATTCCTGCAAACGGCTTCCGCCCCCGAATTGATTGAAGCGGCTGCAATCATCCAACGCATTGCTGCCGGGCACATTGCCGGTTTGCCATTGAGGCACGAAGAAATCGCCGAGCCGGACGTTTTGCTGTTTCGCGTGCCGGCCGAGTTGCTAAATCCTCGTCAACTTGTGGAAGCGGCGCTGCGCGGCCTGGAGGGATTACGGGGGTCTGACGATACCTCGGATGTTGTGGCGATGATTGACCTGACAGCAATGATCCACGCCGCGACGAATGACGAACCTGGCCAAGGGAACCTGGGGCAACTCTTGCCGGCGCTCCAGTCACGGCTGCAAAACACTCGGCGCGAGGGTTCGCCCCGCATGCAAGGAGCCGCTGTCGGCGGACAGGCGATGCTTGGTGACGTTGACCAGCTTCAATTGTCCAGCGCGTTGAGTGGCTGGTTTGACGCCGCGTCGAACGTCGAAGGCCGAAAGCACTTGAAAGCCCGCTTGAACGGCTTGATGGTACCGTTGCTCCCGCTAGTGGCTTCCGATCCTGACTGGCTTTCTGGGCTGGAGCAACGTTTGTCGAAAGTCTTGGATGAAGAATTCCTCGCGAGATTGCCTGCTCTCCGCGGCGGCTTTGATTCTTTGACTCCTGCTGATCGGGCCTGGTTGCTGCACGCCAGGTTGGAGTTGATTTCGCCAGGTGGAAACGCAGTCGCAGGTAAACGACGAATTGACGATCCCGTCTTGCTCGCCCAAGGCATTGCGGCCGACCGCGCTGGCCGCGCTGCAATCGCTGCACTGTTGCCGGATTTCGCGCTGCGTGAGGCTACCGACGCAAACGACATTGAACCGGTGCTCGTCAGCGAACCCGCTGGCGCTATTTGTCTGGCTGATCGCTGGCGGTTGGTGCTTGGCGTGCAAGGATGCCAAACTCAACACTCCAGGCAAATCGCATCAACATTGGATCAACTCTACGGGGCAAGTTGCCGACCTGGACAAGGCCGACAACAGGACTTGCTGGGAGGTCCAGGCGGCGGCACCGGCGAAGCCAGCCCTTCGGCTCGCGAGTGGAACAACGACGTTGAGGGGCTCTTTGGCAAAGACGTGTGCGAAGAAGTGATGGCGGAAGCCGCGGCTGGTGGACGTGCTGCCGTTTTGGAGCACATAAATCCAGATTCCGTCAATCCGTCCGTGGAATTGTTGGAGCAAGTCTTATCATTGCGCGGAGCATTGCCTGAGCGTGAACTCAGCCTTATGCGCAAGTTGGCGCGACGAATCACTGATCGGCTCGCCGAGCAATTGGCGAATCGGGTGCGTCCGGCGTTATCAGGACTCAGCACAGCCCGCCCCACACGACGCCGCAGCAGACGCTTGGACTTTGCCAGAACGCTCGATGCGAACCTGGACATGGCCTACCGCCGGGAGGATGGCCGTGTCTCAATCGCGCCGCGCCAGCTGATTTATCGTTCGCCCGCTCGAAGACAAATGGACTGGCATTTGATCTTTGTCGTGGATGTTTCCGGATCGATGGATGCTTCAGTCATTCACAGCGCCTTGTTAGCGGCCATCTTCTCGTCGTTGCCGGCCATTGACGTGAAGTTCTTGGCGTTCAGCACTGGCATTCTTGACTTTTCCGGCACCGTTGATGATCCGCTTTCGCTCTTGATGGAGGTTGAGATCGGCGGCGGTACGCACATCGGGCTGGGACTTAGGGCGGCGCGCGAAGCGATCAAGAACCCGTCGCGAACGCTCGTTGTGTTGGTTTCGGACTTTGAAGAAGGTGTCTCCGTCCCTGAGATGCTGTCGGAAGTTCGGATGTTGGCGGACTCCGGCGCAAAACTGATCGGCCTGGCGGCGCTGGATGATGATGCCAGGCCGCGCTATCACTCCGGCAATGCCGCGGCAGTCGCCTCAGCAGGCATGTCTGTTGCCGCCGTCAGCCCGGAACGGCTGGCACAATGGGTGGGTGATCAGATTCGGGGGGCAAGCAAATGACCTCACGACCTGGCGTTGCCGCGCAACTTGTTGCGGCGGTGATTGATGCCGCTCCCGATCGTGTTCGGCGACGGCTGGACCGCTCGCCCAATGCCGCCGCTGATTGGGAATGGAAAGAACAACCGGGCGGCTGGAAGGTGGAGACCGGCGGCGAGACGGTGACTTTGCCCAAAGATTGCGTTGATGCCATCGAGCAAGTGCAATGCACCTGCCTTCTTTCTCCCAACTGTTTTCACGTCCTGGCATGTTTGAGTTGCTTGGAAGTTACCGTGTCCGAGACGAGCGACACTCAGGAAGTTGCGCAGGATCAATCGGCCGAATCTGAAGCCACGACAGCTGCCGAGACAGTTCAAACATCCGCGAAACAACAACATGCGGCTGCGGAGCTTGCCAACAGCATTGCGAAGTTGTTGCAGGTGGGCATCGCCAACGCTGGCGTGGTCTTGCAGTCCAGTTTGTTGCGCGCCGTTCACCATTGCCGCGCGGAGGGCTTACATCGGGCGGCAGCCAGCGGATTGCGCGTGATTGCCGGCATCGGCCAGTTCCGTGCAAAGTCTGTGGAATCAGAGCCCGGCCAACTGGCCGAAGACGTTGCCGACGTGCTCGAAACGACCAAGCAAATCGCCACGCTTTCGGAAGTGGCCAACTTCTGGATTGGCACAGCCCGCCGCAAGCAGTTTCCCGTGCGTCCTCGGAAGCTGTACGGTTTGTTGGCGGAACCAATCATCACCCGCAGTGGTTTTGCAGGCGCGGCCGCCTACTTTGTTGGCGAGGACGATCAACTCTATACGGCATCGCAAGTTCGGCCCGGTGACGCTCAGCTGGCTCGCGACGCTTATCGCGGTGGAATCGAAATCGGATCGATCATCCAACCAGCCCGACAACTGGCGCGCAGCCATTACCTGGGCACGGACCTTACGGCTTCGCACGATGGCCGACTGGGACAGGGCAAGTCCATCAAGATTGTGGACCAAGGGCCGGCAGCCTGGCAGAGCGAACGAATTCAAAAGCGTTTTCAACGTCCGCTGCCGGATCAATGGAATTCCGTTTACTCGTATGCTGAGTTACCCGATGACGTACGGCCCGCTGGCTGGGACTTTGTCTTCTTGACCGGCGCGGTCGTCGGAGCACTCGGCCCGGAGCTGTTGATTAAGTTAGCGGATGACGAACTCACCATCCGGCTGGCAATTCAAAACGAGAGCGAAGAGCTGCTGTTCCGCAGCAACTTGAGAACGCTAAGCCAAGCGCCTGGTTTGCGACTGCAGATCATCGGGCGAATGGAGTTGTTGAACCCCTTGGTGGTCTATCCTTTGGCGATAACGCCCCTCCCAATCGATGACGAACAGGCTCCGCGATTGGAACTTCCGGATTCTTTTGCTGGCCGCGTCTTTGTTGGGTTTGACGAAATCCAACGCAACCACCTGATCAATGCGGCGCAAACGCCTATGAACTTGGAGGAGACGAGTGCGGAACAAATCGACCAGGCGGATGATCCGCTGGCAGCACTCAGGCGGCGGTGGATTGCCGCGCTGTTGGCCGGAGCGCTCACGCAACGCCAGACAAAGACAAACACCATGGCGGTGGAAGTGGCCGCTTTGCAGCGTAGCGGTTTTGGCACCGGGGCGGCGTTGCTTGGGTCGCTGGGCTATGAGGATGCCGGCAACGGACCGGAATCGTTCCTCGCCACGGCAGTCTACTTGCGCGCTTGCCGCTACGAACTGGCAAAATCGCGTGCGATGTTACCGCAATAAGTTCGCGGTGAGGTCAGTATGCGCTGATTTGGCTCCTCGAATCGAACTCGTCGCAAACTCCTGGCTCTGACGCACGGTTGTTTCCCCAAGTTCGGCGAATTCGACAACACTGTCAGATTCTGGGCTTAGCTGATATCCTGACGGCCACGGATTCTGGTCACCAGTTGTTTCACGGATGGATATGGTCATGGCGATCGATGGCCTGTTGCGTTTTCTGGAAGAGCGCTTTTCTTCGCAAGTCTCTGCGCGAACGGTTCTGCAACCTGCGGAAGGGGACTACGCCGAATTCCCGCCAGGTCTTGATCCGCGCCTGGCGGACGTCTTACGCGTCGATCACATCGAGCAAATTTATGCTCATCAGCAAGACGCGTTTGCAGCCATTTCCGGTGGTCGTGATACTTTGCTCGTCTCACGCACTGCCAGTGGCAAGACGCTCTCGTTCTTGCTGCCAATTCTCAATGATTATCTTCAGTGCGATGCGCCATTCAGCACGATGCTGATGTATCCCACCAAGGCGCTTTCCCGCGATCAAGAAGGAACGCTGGGCAAATTGCTGGATGCCGCTGGGACTGAGGTCCGCCTGGGCGTGTTCGATGGCGATACTCCGCGCGAAGAACGCACTCGCATTCAAGCGACCGCGGATTTCATGATCACCAACCCGGACATGCTGCATTCGGGCATCTTGCCAAATCACAATCGTCGCTGGCGAACGTTTCTCTCGCGATTGAAGTACGTGGTGATTGACGAAGTCCACACCTATCGCGGCGCGTTCGGTTCGCATGTGGCGAATGTCTTCCGGCGACTGCTGCGCGCGTGTGCCATCCACGGCAGCCGCCCGATCTTTGTTTGCTCATCCGCAACCATTGGCAACCCGGCCGAACACGTGCAAGCTCTCTTTGGACGGGAGTTTGCCGTGGTCGATAAAGACGGCGCGCCGCGTCCGCAACGTGATCTGTATTTGATCAACCCGCCTGTTGTGCAAAGTCAGGGGCACGCGCTCTATCGCAAAGGTACAGGTTCTGTCAGCGTGCCGCTCCTGCGAGAAGCCACACGGCGAGGCATCCGTACAATCTGCTTTTGCCGTGCGCGCCAACAAGCGGAACGTTTGCACCAGGCCGTGATTGATGGCCAGACTGACATTCGCAATCGCGTGAAACCTTATCGCGGCGGATTGCTGCCGAATGAGCGCCGCAAGCTTGAGCGAGATCTTTCGACAGGCCGCCTGAATACAATCATCAGCACCAACGCGCTCGAGCTTGGCATCAACATCGGTGACTTGGACTTGTGCGTGTTGAGCGGGCACCCCGGTTCCATGTCCAGCTTCTGGCAACAAGCGGGACGTGTCGGGCGGCGCGCTTCGCGCGCGGTGATTGTCTACATCGCCAGGGACACACCAATCGATCAGTACTTTGTCAATCATCCGGAGTTCGTCAACTCCGCACCCATCGAGCGGGCCTGGCTCAATGCCGACAACCCGTACATCTTGCTGCAACATCTACCGTGCGCCGCTCACGAGCATCCGCTCCGAGAGGATGAGCCAGCTTTTCCGGAACCTGCTTATCCAGCTGCTGTGGAGATCCTCAAGGAAAACGATGTCCTAAAGCGTTACAAGGACAATTATCGATATGCATTGCGAGACTATCCGGCCAAGGGCGTTAACCTTCGCGGCATGACGGACTACAACGTCAATATCTACGAGGGCACCGAGGTCATCGGCGAGTTGGACCCCATCGGAGCGCGGGGCACACTCTACAAAGACGCGATCTACCAACACCTGGGCAAGCGGTACATGTCCATGGACCTTGACCTGGAGAAGAAGCTTTGCCGCGTGGAGCCGGTCAATGTCGACTACTACACAGAGGCCGTTTGGGAGAGCCGGGTCACCATGACAGAGCCGCTTGAGGATTCGCGGCTGCATAGCGCGAACATCGACTTTGGCTATGTGAATGTGAATCGGCAGCCCAAGCTCTACAAGAAGATTCGTGAGCGAACGCTGGAGAACATCGGTTACGGACCCATCACGCTCGATCCATTCGTCTACGACACAACTGGCATCTGCCTGCAAACACCGCCGGCATGGCGGAGTTCCGTGGAAGCGGTCAACAAACTACATGTTGGCGCCGCATTGTACGGCCTGAGCTATATCCTCAAGCAAACCGCTCCCAGCTTGTGTCTCGGCGACGTGCAGAACATCGAAACAGATGTCTCGCTGGCGGAAGTAGCGCCGGGCGAATTCCAAAGCGCGCTGTATCTGTTCGATACGATCGAAGGCGGCGTTGGTTACGCAGAAAAGATCTTTGAGATTCTGCAGCAAGCTTTGCAGCTATGTCAGGCGGTGCTGGAAGATTGCCCTTGCGCAATCGGTTGCCCTGCGTGCATCACTCCGTTACCTCCAGGCGTGAGTGACGAAGACCTGGAGTTGTTATTGGTTGAGACCAACGCGGCGCTTGCCTGTACGGACAGTCTGCTGACTGCACTGTTGACCGGCGAAGTCCAACTCCCGCAGGTTTTGCGGCATGAGCTTCCTCGCGGTCCACGGATGGACCCGCCTGAGCCAGACGAAGAAATGCTGCGGCTCAAGCAACGTTTGGGGAAAGCTTCCAAAATCCTGGCCCAGAAACGGTCACGCGTGCATTGATCACGGAAGCTCTACAGCACTGCACAGGCATCGGTCCGGTTCGGCTCGCTCAACTGCATGCGGCGGGCTTGCGCTCCTGGTCTGACATTCTGGACAGCGAGCTTGTTCAGTCTTACCGCTGGCAGGCGCAGCTGGTCGAAGAAGCTCGACAATGTGCGGAAGCCCTTGAGCGGGAAGATGTGAGGTTCTTCGTAAATCGATTGGCTCCGCAAGACAAATGGCGGATTCTCGCTCACTACTTTGACCGCACAACTTTCTTCGATATCGAGACGACTGGGCTGGACTTCGACGCCACCATCACCGTCATCATCTGTTGGCACAAGGGCGAACTGCGCACGTTTGTCGAACACGAAAACCTGGACGATTTCCTAGATCTGCTTGACGAAGTCACACTACTGGCTTCGTTCAACGGGAGTTCCTTCGATGTTCCGCGCGTGCTCCAGGCGTTTCATTTGCCGGACCTGCCGTGTCCTCATTTGGATGTGCGCTGGATTGCCTATCATCAAGGCCACCGCGGAACCTTGGAGACCATTGGACAAACAATGCGGATCGACCGACCAGTGGAAATCCACAGTATGGATGGTCAAGATGCCGTGCGGCTTTGGCTGGATTGGCGCAGCAAGCGGGACAAAGCAGCCAGAGATTTGTTGATCAATTATTGCGCAGCGGATGTCTTACAACTCGCCGCGGTTGCCGCGCGGTTGGCAGGTTGCAATGTGCAAATCAACATGCAAGATGCCCTGGCGTCGCATACTTGCGCTGTATCGAGTGCGGCAAACACGGCCAATTCCATTCACGCAGGCAACGCGATGGAGCAACCGCATTCGCTCCACCGCTCGCTCACTCAACTGCGCGCAAAGGGCAAAATCCTGGCGCGCTTCCGTAGGCAAACGGGTTGACGCGTCGCGGATCGAAACTCGTCTTCGTCCAGGCGATTACTTGTTGGCCTTGGCTCGGCTCTTGGCGCTGGCGAAGACGATGAAGACAACCACGGCACAGGTCAAAGCGACATACGTCCAGAACATGGTCTTCCCTTTCAGTGTTTTCGTGTCAAAGTCGATTGCGTGCCCTGCAGCGCGGATAGTTGCACTCTTCTGCTGGTTGCGCTCTTCTGCAGGGTACCGCCCCTTGAAACATTAGCTTACGTCAATGACCACAAGCACTTTTGCCCAGTGAGGCCGCAATTCTCTTCCGCGTTTTCCTGGCGCACTCTTTTAGTTAGCGCCTTGCGCTTGCGCCGAATCGCGCAAGCTGGATTGTGCGGACTAATCCGTACAAACCTCACTTCCCGTTGTTTGCGGATTGAGGACGGTTGGCGTTTTGACCGGCCCCCGCCTTTGACGTAGATATTTGGCGACAGGTGTTGTTGCCGTTGTTAAAGCGCGTTGACTTTTGCTCGCGCACCGGGGGCGGACTTGGTCCGCAGGCAACAACTCACGGTGGGAACGAGGCTATCTATCGGGACGGAAGGCAGCATGTCAACCAAGGGTGCCAGCTTACTCCTTGTGGATGACGACCGGCGTTTGCTGGAATCCATGGCCGACTGGCTACAGGACCAGGGAATGTCGGTCCGAGCCGCAGCAAGCGTGGAAGAAGCAAACGGCGCGATCGATCAGCAACCGTTTGATGTGATCGTGGCGGACATCCGGCTCGGTGAGCGGGATGGCTTTGAAGTCCTGCAACATTCGCGCGAAGCCAATCCCGATACGCCGGTCATTCTGTTCACAGGCTATGGAACCGTGGACACTGCGATTGACGCCATTCGCGCTGGCGCGTTTGATTTTCTCACTAAGCCGCTGATTGATGAAGAGTTGGAACTGGCCATCAGCCGCGCTCTCAATCAGCGCGAAATGGTCCAGGAAAACAAAAACCTCAAGGCCCAACTTGATCGGCGATATGGGCTGGGCAGCATCGTGGGGCAAGACCCCCGCATGTTGAAGATCTTCGATCTGATCGAATCTGTTGCCGATACGAAAACAACCATCTTGATCACCGGCGAAAGCGGGACGGGCAAGTCCATGTTCGCTCGGGCCGTGCATCGGCTGAGCGCGCGCCGGGACAAACCGTTTGTGGAAGTCGCGTGCGGCGCGTTACCGGAGACGTTGCTGGAAAGCGAGCTGTTTGGTCATGTGACTGGCGCTTTTACCGGCGCAACTGTCGACAAGGTTGGCAAATTCAAACAGGCCGATGGCGGCACGCTCTTCTTGGACGAAATCGGCACGGCCTCGCCACAGATGCAGGTCAAGTTGCTGCGAGTGTTGCAGGAGTTCTCGTTTGAGCAAGTAGGCGGCAACAAGACCTTCGAGGTCGATACCCGCGTCGTGCTGGCCACAAACGAAGACCTGGCGTCGCTCGTCGAACAAGGCAGATTTCGTCAGGACTTGTATTACCGTATCAATGTAATCTCGATTGAGATCCCGCCGCTGCGACAGAGAATCTCAGACATTCCGGAGTTGGTCGAGAAATTCGTCCAGAACGTCAATCAACAGTCCGGTCGCAACGTCAGCGGTTTCACGGAAGACGCCATGGCGGCAATGCAACGCTACCCCTGGCCAGGCAACGTTCGCGAGTTGCAGAACGTTGTGGAACGCACGGTGCTGTTGACCAAGAGCGAGAGCGTGCGGCTGCGGGATCTGCCGGCAGAGGTACTTGAGAACACCAGCTATGACGCCTTGCTCGCCGATAACGATCAGCGCAACCTGAAGCTGGCACTTCGCAACCCGGAACGGCAGATCATCCTGGATGCCTTGGAGGCTCGCGATTGGAACCGCACCCAAACGGCGGAGTTCCTGGGAATCAACCGCACAACGCTCTACAAGAAGATGAAGAAGCTCGGGATCGACGACAAAGACGCTCTCAAATCCAAGTAGAGCCGCTGAACTCCTGTAAGCATCTCCTGGCGGGAGATTCTCAAAACGGGCACCGTTGCTTTCTCGCCAAGAAAGTTTCTTGCCGGGTTCCTCTTAACGTGGCAGCCGTTGACAGCTATCCTGTCCAAACTCCCACTTGCGCGATTGCCTACCCTGTGCGACTGCGTCGTCGCAGGATTCAACGAGTGATCCAGTATCGAAGCTTTCTCAACACGGATCCTCCGCATCTGGCGGAGATCTGGACGAAGTGTGCGGCTGTCCGCCCTCACTTCCAACGGGTCACCCCGGAGTTGCTGGATGACCTGGTATTCTCCAAGCAGTATTTTGATCGCGATGGCCTGATCGTCGCCGTTGAAGACGGCGCGTTCGCCGGTTTTGTTCACGCGGCTTTCGGTCCATCGGAAGATCGCTCCACTATTTCGCCCGATGTTGGCGTGATCTGTGCGCTGCTAGTCAGCGATAACTTTCGCGGACGCGGCGTCGGGCGAAAGCTGCTTGAATTGGGTGAACATTACCTGACTGGTCGCGGCGCGAAAAAGATCTACGGCGGAGGCGCCCGGCCATTCAACCCGTTCTATTGGGGCTTGTACGGTGGGGCCGAACTTCCCGGCGTGTTGGCCTCGGAGCCTGCCGCACAGCAACTCTTTTCTGCGGCCGGATTTGAAGTAGTCGGCCACACCATCCTTTGGCGCTGCAATCTGGAAAACTTCAAAGCTCCGGTCAATCGCCAGCAACTGATGGTCAAACGTCGCTTTGACGTCCGAGCCGTTGCCGACGTTCAACCGACAACCTGGTGGGAAGCCAACACCAGTGAAGCTTTGGAGAAAATCCGCTACGAACTTGTCGAGAAGACCTCGCGCGAAATCAAAGCCACCATTACCATGTGGACGCTTGAGCGAAAAACCGATGATGTCTTGCTTCGCTCCGCAGGCATTATGGACCTGAGCGTGGACGAAGATCTGCGCGGGCAAGGCGCAGGCAAGTACCTGGTGAGTGACGTGCTCAAGGAGCTCAAGTTGCGAAACTTCTCGACTGTGGAAGGTCAGACATTCCGTCAAAACGAAGCCATCGCGGCTTTGTTGCGAAGCCTCGGCTTTGACGAGGTCGACCAAGGCGCGATCTTCCAGAAAACTGTGGAACAGCCTGATCAGGCAGCAGCGGCGAACGGCTAAGGCAAGGTTCCACAGCATTGCGCCGCTCGGTCGTCTCCCGAATTGCCTGCAGAAAAACGGCAATCTCTCGCGACAAATCGCGAATTCTCGGCAGATGCGGCGATGTTGAACTGGTCAAATGCGCCGCAACCCTTTGCTTTGGTTTCCGCAATTTGGCAGAATCGCCGCCATGATTCAGGGGGAAGAATGGCTGATTGAAGGATTCGGATGTCGCGCGGCCAGCTTGCGCGACATGAATCTGATGCAAGCGCTGTGCGAACGGGTCATCAAGGAACTTGCCTTGTCCGTCGTCGGCGAACCCCAATGGCGGCAGTTTCCCGGTCCCGGCGGAGTGACCGGCCTGTACTTGCTTTCCGAGTCCCATCTGACGTGTCATAGTTGGCCGGAACACGGGACAATCGCCTTCAATCTCTTCACATGCAAGGACCGCGAGCGCTGGGACTGGGAGCAGGCACTCGCCGCCGCGCTTTCCGCGGAGCATGTCTCCGTGCGACGAGTCCGTCGCGGAATCCGATTTGCTGCCGAAGGCAATGGCAGCGCACCAGCGGAAGTTGCCTTCCAAGATGGCGATTCCGGTTCGCCACCCTCGGTCGACCGCATCATCGCTGGCCCGCACTCCTCACCTGAACAGAGGAGCGCCCGAACATGATCAAGACATACGTTGCCGATTGCCCAACTTGTGGCGCGCCGGTCGAGTTCAAAGTTTCTTCCGCATTGGTGACCATTTGCGATTCTTGCCAATCGGTCGTCGCGCGGGGCGATCGCAGCCTGGAAACTCACGGCAAGGTTGCGGCATTGGTCGATACAAATTCGCCGCTCAAGCTGGGCGTGGAAGGAACCTATCAGGGAGAGAAGTTCGAGCTCGTCGGCCGCTTGCAGTATCGGCACGAAGCCGGCGGCATGTGGGATGAGTGGTACGCGGCATTTCCCAATGATCGCTGGGGCTGGCTTTCGGAATCGCAAGGCAAGCTGCACTTGCTGTTTCCTCGTCAGCTTGCCGAAGGCGCGAAGTTCCCCACCTGGCAAGAAGTCACCGCCGGCAATCGATACACCTTGCCAGAGTTGGGCTCGTTGACAGTTTCCGAAGCCAGTCGCGCACAAGCAGCCGGCGCCGAAGGTGAACTGCCGTTTCAACTCGCCCCCGGCACAGTCCATAACTTTGCTGATCTTTCCGGTCCCGATGGCGAATTCGCGACCTTTGACTATGGCGAAGACCCGCCGGTTGTGTTTTTGGGACACGAGACGTCGCTTAAAGATTTGGGCATCACCGCGACAAGCGACTATGACCCGGAGTTCACGGACGAGCGGATCGCGTCCGGACAGGTCTCGTGCCCAAACTGTAGCGGTTCGCTTGATCTCAAAGCGCCGGATGCGTCATTGCGCGTCGTTTGTCCTTATTGCGAATCGCTGCTGGACTGCGATCACGGCAAGCTGGCGTTCCTGCAGACGCTCGAACAAGGCAAAGCGCAGATTGTGATTCCGGTTGGCACCGTCGGCACGTTCCGCGGAATTGAGTACACGGTCATCGGCTTTATGCGTCGCTCCGTGACGTATGACATGGATTACTTCTGGTCCGAATACTTGCTCTACTCCAAGGAACTCGGCTTCCGCTGGCTGATCCACAGCGATGGCCATTGGAGCTTTGGCGAGCCGCTGCCTGTTGGGCAGGTTTCATCAAACACTTCGCGGCTCACAGGCGGCAATTTCCTGAACTGCCGCGGGAGTTCGTTCCGCTTGTTCCAGCAGGCCGTCGCTCGCGTGCGATATGTTGTTGGCGAGTTCTACTGGAAGGTGGACCTGAATGAGTCTGTGTATTCGCGTGATTTCGTCAGCCCTCCACAGATGATCTCGATGGAGATGGGTGGACGCGACAACGACGACAAGAACTCCAGCGAGGTCAACCTGACGCTGGCGACATATATCCCCCACACGGAAATCGAAGAGTCGTTTGGCGTGCGGGGGCTATCGCAAGGCTGGGGAGTGGCGCCCAATCAACCTTCGCCGGTTGATAAGAAGATTTACTTGTGGTGGCTGGTCGGCGGCGGCATCATTTTGCTGCTCTATGCGTTGTTTGGGGCGGGAATCTTTGGGACAACCGCGCGCGAACTGGATGGCGGAATCCTGTTTTGGGCAATCGTTTTAGTTTCCGTGTTACCAATCGGCGCGGCCATCTATCAATTCAGTTTTGAAAAACGGCGCTGGGAAGACAGCGATTTCAGTCCTTACGCCAGCGATGAATAACGGAGTTTTGGGATGCTAGTCCGCGTCTATCAAGTTGTGCTCGGCGTGATCGTGATTTGGTTCGTCGCCGCGGCGTTGCTTGGCTGGAAGGCGCCCAATCTCCTCGCCGGAAGTGGCAGCGGCCGCGGCGGAGGCTTCTTCGGAGGCGGCTGGGTGGGCGGAAAGTAATCACAAACTCATTCGCGCTGAAGGCTGCCGAACATCAGCGCACAATTCCATACACGCAAGACATCCTCGCATCTGGGAATCAGCTCATGCTTGAATCGCTCAGTTCCTTCGCGTTATTTGCCCAAGAGCAAACCCAAGCTCAGCCCTCAATGCTCGGAGATCTCGTGCGCCATCTCCTCGCCGCGGTTATCTTTGCTGCGCTGGGAATTGTCGTTCTGGCTGTTGCCTGGATGATCATCGTTCGAGTCACGCCGTTCTCCGTTCGGAAAGAAATCGAGGAAGATCAGAACACCGCGCTGGGGATCGTAACCGGAGCAGTCATCCTTGGGATCTCGATCATTATTGCCGCTGCGATTGCTGGGTAAGGCGCGCACAAAGCCAATTCAGGCAGTCAAACATGGCATCCGCACGGCCAACAGGAGATGAAGAATCAGCGCGCCCGACCGCAAATTCGGACGCGCCCGTCCAGGCAACGTCCAGCATGAACAAGGCCCCGTTGTTCCTGCTGTATCTCAACGTGTTGGTTGTTGCCACGTGTGGGCTGATCTACGAATTGCTGGCCGGCACCCTGGCCAGTTACGTACTGGGCGATTCCGTTACGCAGTTCTCGCTCATCATCGGCATCTATCTTTCCGCGTTGGGTGCCGGTGCCTGGCTCTCGGGTTTTGTCGTCAAACGCCTGGCGAGAACCTTTCTGGAAGTGGAGTTGGGCGTAGCTCTCTTGGGCGGGTTTAGCGCGCCTTTGCTGTTTCTCTCTTTTGCATACTTGGAGTGGTTCCAGGTCGCTTTGTATGGGATTGTCTTTGCCATTGGTGTGCTTGTTGGTTTGGAATTGCCGCTGTTGATGCGGATCCTCAAAGAGCACGTTGATTTCCGTGATCTCGTTTCCCGGGTGCTGGCCTTCGATTACATCGGAGCCTTAGCAGCTTCTTTGCTGTTTCCCATTCTGTTAGTGCCCTACTTAGGGCTGGTCCGCACGTCGCTACTCTTCGGTGCGTTGAACGCCGGCGTCGCGCTTTGGGGGACCTGGCTGTTGGCTCCCCTCCTGAAGAGCAAACGTGTCGCAGGACTGCGGGGCAGGGCCGTGTTACTCATCGGACTGTTAGCGGCAGGTTTCATCAAGGCTGACTCATTGACGACGCTGGCCGAAGAACATCTCTTTGAGCACCCAATTGTGCACGCAGTGACTTCGCCATATCAGCGGATTGTCGTTACAAAAAGCGACAGCGGATTTCGGTTGTTCCTCAACGGCAACCTGCAATTCCATTCCGGTGATGAGTACCGTTATCACGAAGCGCTCGTTCATCCGGCCATGCTCTTGGCCGAGGCGCCGCGTCGCGTGCTAGTGCTGGGAGGCGGAGACGGACTGGGCGTCCGCGAGATCTTGAAGCATGACAGCGTTGAGGAAGTTGTCCTCGTCGATCTTGATCCCGCGATGACAGACCTGGCTTCTCAGTTTGAGCCCCTTGTGAAATTGAACAATTCCGCCCTGCTGGACAAACGGGTCACCATTATCAATCAAGATGCAATGAGTTGGTTGGAGGAGCCGGGCGAGCCGTTTGACGCGGCCGTGGTGGATTTCCCTGATCCCAACAGTTTCGCGCTGGGCAAATTGTATACGCGAAGGTTCTATCGCATGCTGAAAACGCGCCTTGCGCCAGACGCTGCGCTGGCCGTACAGTGCACATCACCAATGATCGCTCCTCGCTCTTATTGGTGTATTTTGCGAACGCTCGAAGCCGCCGGTTTTCACGTGCGTCCATACCACACCGGCATGCCATCCTTCGGCATCTGGGGATTCGCCCTGGCACGGACAACAGCTTTTGACATCCCCGAGCAGATTCCCACCGAGACCCAAGGACAGCTGCTTTATCTCACGTCCGGCACAATGGCGGCCATGTTTGACTTGCCCGGCGATTTGCAGCCTGTTCCGGTGGAAATCAACCTGCTCAATAACCAAATGCTTGTTCACTATTACGAAGAGGAGTGGAGCAAATGGAACTAGGCGGCATGTTAGCCGGGATTCAACACGCCGGACCGCCAACGTCGTCTTCAATCGTGCCTCTTGGCAGCCCTCACATTGCCACAGAAATCGGCGATTGTGGCTTTCTTCAGTCTGCATAAGCCGTAAACTCTTCCTCAGTTGCTGATCTTCACTTGATGCCAAAGAGCGCCGGATCAATGCCCAAACGAACTGCTCGCAAGAAGCCCACTAAGAATCGCACGACAAAAAAGACAAACAAACGAAAGCCCGCCGGTGCGCGCGGCAGCAACTCATCTGGCAAGCAGGCATCAACCGCACGGCTCAAGTTGGTAATGGAATTGATGGCCGTTCCCGGCCCAAGCGGTGAAGAGAAAGAGATCATCGAGACCGTCCGCAAGAAACTCATCGCTGGTGGGGCAAAACCCTCGATGATTACTCTCGACGACACGCCGAAGAAGAGCCCTCTGGGCGGCAACTCTGGAGGGTTGATTCTCAAGTTGCCAGGCAAACGCGGTGCGCCACGACGGCTCTTGATGGCGCATGTCGACACAGTGCCGCTATGCGTCGGCTGCAAGCCAGTCCGCAAAGGCAACCTTGTCGTTTCCGCGGACAAGACAACCGCGCTCGGTGCTGATGACCGGGCAGGTGCCAGCGTCATCTTGAACGCCGCATTATCGGTCTTGAAGTCAAAAGAAAGCCATCCACCGCTGACATTCTACTGGCCCGTCCAGGAGGAAGTTGGGCTGTTCGGCGCGCGATACGTAAGCTTCGCGAAACTTGGCAATCCCAAGTTCGGCTTCAACTTTGATGGCGGCAAGTACGAGAAGGTCACCATCGGAGCAACCGGGGCGTATCGTATTGGAATTGAAGTTCACGGTCTGGCCAGTCATGCGGGAATTGCGCCGGAGCGCGGAGTCAGCGCCATCGCCATTGCAGGCCTAGCAATTGCGGACCTTGCCCGCGGAGGTTGGCACGGAGACATCCACAAAAATGGGCATCACGGCACAAGCAACATCGGCGTCATCAATGGCGGCGCAGCCACCAACGTAGTCACCGACTCCGTACATCTCCGCGCAGAGGCTCGCAGCCACAACCGCAAGTTTCGTAAGAAGATATTGGATGAGATCACCAAGGCGTTTCGGCGCGCGGCGAAGCAGGTTGCCAACGTCAACGGCAAGACCGGCAAAGTCAAGATCACTAGCCGGCTAGACTATGAGAGTTTCCTGCTGGACGAGAACGATCCCTGCGTTCAAGCAGCGGAACAGGCCATTCGCCAGGTTGGCGGGACGCCCATCACGGCCATCGCCAATGGTGGAGTGGACGCCAATTGGCTGAGCGCCCGGGGATTGCCCACAGTCACGTTCGGCTGCGGCCAGGTCAACCCACACATGGTGACAGAGCAACTGGACATCCAGCAATTTGAAAAAGCGTGCGACCTGGCGTTGGCTCTCGCTCAAGGCGACGAAGCATAGCAGCTGCTCGCACCCATGACACCGTTGCTTCTCAACTACGGCACAATTGATTTGAGCGAATCTTCTCGCGTCATCACGCACGACGATTGCATTTGCTTATCGCGAAAGAAGAACGGCACGACATACGTATTGCTGTTGATCGGGATGGAAATATCAACCGCAACGGTCGTTGTGTTCTTGGTGATGGTCGCTGGCGTCACGGCGATACTCGCTCCTCGCACGCCCACGGCATCAAGAAGAGCTTGAGCGTTGTCGCGGACTTCATCCGCAGTGGCGCCCGGAGTAATCCCTTTCCGAGCGCCTTCATAAGCCGCGCTGCGAGCCAGGTTCCTCAACATGTTAGCCCTGCTCACCTCCCAGCAACCAAAGAGCAGCAGGAAGAGAATCGGCGCCGTCACGGCGAATTCCACAACCGTGGCGCCATCACGATTCACATGTCGTCTTCTTCTTGGGCTAATCACAACTCTGCCTTTTTTTTGGGAAGGAACCACATTCTTTGGGGAGGAACCACATTCTTTAAAACCAAGGCCCTCAACTCAGTAACCCAAAATGTGCCAATCAATCCGTAAGGATGACTGGCTGAGTCCAGGCAATCTCGCGGAATATCGCTTCAAGCTCCGCGGCGCCAGGCGCGTGAAAGTGTTCGCCTCCGGTGATCTCAGCAACTTCCTGCATTTGACCTTCAGCTGCGCCGGCGCTGAACGTGATTGTGTGAATGATGATGTTTGCCGCGGCCGCGTCATCTGCAGAAAGCGAAGGGGGCCGACCGTAATTGTGAACACCATCAGTCAGCAACACGATGGTCTTCAGCGCGTACGGACGTGCGTCAGATCCCTGCAAAAGATCAATTGCTTCGTCAATCCCACGGGAAATAGACGTTGCACCACCAATTGGGCCTTTGCCAATGCCGCGCATCGCCGTATCAACCACGGGGAAGTCAGACGTAAGATCGGCATCGGTTCTTGCGGCCGTCGCATTGAAGATCTTGCCGAATTTTCCAGGGCTGGAATAGCTAACCAATCCCAGGTACTCAGACTGTGGCGTTTTGTTCAATTCCTCAATGAAGGCGGTGACGGCGTCTTCGGCCGCAGCCCACCGACTCAAGTCCGCGTGCGGAGGTTCGTATTCGGCCAGCTTCTTGGATTTACCCGGCGGGTACGACCAATCTTTTCCGGACAGGTCCCAGGCCATGGAACCGGAACGGTCCATCACGATAACGATGTCACGGTCCAGCGTGGATGCCACAGCAACTTGTGTCGGCTCAAAATCACCCAAGCCCATCCAACCTGCGAGAAGAAGCTTAACGCTCCCCGATGCGGACGATTGCGTTCGTTGTCCGTTGACGCGAGCAGCATTGATGAACTCGCCGTTGGGATCGAACAGCCACTTGCCGTTGGGCTGCAACGTGGACATGCCGAACTCAATGTCTGAGTCAGCCAATACCAAACCGGAACCGCCCACTTTGTTCTGCAGAGCAATTTCCTTTGCTGCGGCCCGGGCGAGATCTATGTCTTGCAAGCGACTCAATGTTTCGACGCCCGCCCGCGCGGCCGCGTCGGTCGCCGTGCGAAGTTCAACCTTGGTGAGTTGCATGTAAGCAACATCAACGGTGAAGATCGCCGCGAAGCAAAACAAAACAAGCACAATTCCAACAAGGACGAGCATCCCGCCGGTGCGCTCCTTCCGAACGCGACCCTTCCGAGCACGATTACAACGCCCACTTGGGCCAGGCAAGAGCGGATTCTCCGCCTGGTTTTGAGAATCTGAACGGGACATATGCGACCTCATGATGCTGGAGTTCAACTAGCCAAACACGACATTTGCCCCAAACAGCATCGTTCCTGGAAATCCAACACTCCGTTGTCAGCCGATGATCATTCTTTGACCATTGTGGCAGTGACGGTCATTTGCTTACCGGCGAAAAACCACGCCGGCAGCATGCTATTCGCCGCGCAAGGTGCAGTTGCGGTGACCACAACTGTCTCGCCACGTTCAACGGCCTCCATCACTGGCGGGTCAAGCGTAACGGTCGCTCCATTGATTTCTCTGGACGTCAACATTTCCGTCGCCCTGGCATTGGCTGCCGCGGTCGATCCATCCGCTCGCACGGCCATTCGCAAAGTCTCATAAGCTGTAGCGCTCATGCCCTCGCGAAGGAAGATCATGCCAGTAGATTCGATGGACGCCAGCACGAGGATTACCAAGGCCGGCAAAGCAACCGCCAACTCGGCTGCGGCAACACCGCGCCGCTGTGTGCGTTGGGTTCGGCGTTTGTGCCGTTTGCGAAATGACAACCGGTCCTTCACGGGAAACTCTCTCTGCCGTATTTCCTGGAGCCCCATTCCAGATGTTTTGCCTGCACCGTGCAGTTCTCTAGTTGCCAGCTTGCGCAAGTTGGGCTTCCGCTTCGTCGGCTGTGTCCAGGGCACGCTTTTCTGTCGTGCCTGTTCGGCCATCGTTCACAATCTCGGCCACGCGATTGAATTCGCCCGCCAAGTCCTGCCAAAAATCGCCGTCGCGGAATTTCACTGGCGGGTTTTGTTTTCCGTCGGCCAGGGCTTTCAATTCGTTTCGAAGGCGAAGAATCGGACCAGCAAACCGATTTGAAAGCTTAACTGTGTCGCGAAGGAAAACCGGCAAGAGCACGATCATGCTGACGATTACCGGAATGCAACTGCGCCAGACGGTGATGATTTGATCTGAAGCAAAATTCAGTGGCTCACCGCTGATTAGCAATTGCCAGGCGGAGAGCAGCAAAAAGACCAACACCAAGAAAAGCGCCCAGTGAAGCAGCACTCGGCGAACAAGCGCCCCTTGCACGCCCTTATCAACAAAGACACGTTGGCGTTTGTTTTGTGCTTTCGTCATCGTATTGGCCTCGCGGCGCTAAGAACCTATTTGCGGAAAATGCGTTTAAGGAAATCTAGCTCGCATTTTTGCTAGGCGCACAAGGAGCTACGAAGAAACTTCACCCTGGCCGCTGGGGGCAGAATAATCCGCAATTCCGGACACAAGCGCAGACAGAGCAGGGCGGGATGATCGCCAGAATTACGCTAAGAACGCTGCAGCGGCGCATTTAGAGCAACCGCCAGGAAAAGCAAAGTCCACAACACCAACCATAGCGCGGCTCACGCTCAGGACAACTACAGCTTGTCGCCCTCTTGCGGCCCATCTTTTGTCAGCGTGAGCACCTCCGGACCGGTCTCGGTCATCAGAATCGAGTGCTCGAATTGGGCGGAGAGCTTTCCGTCAACTGTGCGGACGGTCCAGCCATCAGGATCATCGCCACGAGTGCGCCATTGACCAACGTTGATCATCGGTTCAATAGTGAAGCACACGCCGGGCTCGATTCGCGTGCGATCACCTTGCTGTTCAAAATGATGGATGTCCGGCTTTTGATGGAAACGCCGGCCCAGTCCATGGCCTTGGTATTCTTGTACGACGGAAAAGCCAAGCGGGATGGCATGCGCTTCAATCGCGCGACCGATATCATTAACTTTGCCGCCGGGTTTGATTGCGCGAATGCCCAACCACAGACAATCGAATGCAGCTTGGGTCACCTTGCGAGCTTCATCGGAAACTTCGCCAATCAAGAACGTTTCCGATTGATCGCCGTGCCAGCCATCCACGATCGTTGTCAAATCGAGATTGACAATGTCGCCCTCCTGCAACGAGTAGTTGGAGGGAATGCCGTGGCAAACCACTTCGTTAACGCTGGTGCAAATTGTGCCGGGAAACGGCGGCGTGCTGCGGCCCTGCTGATATCCCAAACAAGCGGGCGTGTGACCATGTTCAATCGTGTAGTCGTGCGCCAACTTGTCGAGTTCAATCGTCTTCACGCCTGGCCGAACGTGCGGCCGCAAATAATCCATGAGTTGAGCGTTGAACTTGCACGCTTGCCGCATCTGATTACGTTCTTCATCATTCAAACGCGGACCGCCGGAGGAGAACGCGTGCTTCTTGTAACGACTCAACTTCATGGCTTTCCAAGCATGGGTTGGAGGGTGGCGTGCCTCCCATTGTGCGGGTTCACTCCCCGCCTCGTCAACAACATCGCACGTCTGTTACTTCGACTTTCAGCGAGCACAACTTGTGCTCGGCTTGAATCTTACGGAAGGAAACGAAATTCGGCCAAATGCAATCGCTTCTGCCTGGGCCAGAAGGCACAAGAACAAGGCTGGACGCTTGGATTCGCCAGCGTTTTGCCCATAGAATAATTGCGTTGACGGATGCGTCGACCGAAATCCGCGGTACTGCAAACCCGCGAATTGGGGACAGGAGCGAAAAGATGGCCATCAGATTCGATTGTCGGTGCGGGAGGCGAATCGAAGTTGGCGATGACGCTGCCGGCACGCCCATGCGCTGCTCCAAGTGCCAGCATCGCCTGACGGTGCCGTTCCCCAAGGGCGTTGTTGAGGAGATCATCCCACTCGCAGGGGAAGAACCGGAGGTGGCCTCGGCCACGACGCATCATGATGATGCCCCTCCCGAGAACCATACCGTTCGACTGATATTGCTTGGTTGCGCCGTTGCCGTGATTGCCGCCGCGGCCGGGTTTGGCGCCAGTTGGTGGTTCACCTGGCGACCTGCGCCGAAGGATCATGGCGAAGTTCCAACTGGCCCGAACGTTGCCGGCAAGCAACCTCAAGGCAATGAACCAGTCGGCGCGGCTCCACTCGGAGCAGACAATCAAAACGCTGGGCGAGATCGCATCCTGGCGCCTGGCGCAGCCGATCCGGAGCCGCAACCCAAGGCAACCGGACGCGAGTCCTATCCCGGCGAATACGCTGAATATGCTCAGTTGGCCGCATTGCTGGCGCTTGACCGGCCGGGCAAAGCCGCAGGCGTGAACTCCAGCCCTGGCGGCAGCTATTTTCAGATTTGCCGCGATGCAAAATCGTTGAACACATTGCAAAACCTCTCGGCATCCAAGAACGAAGTCATCGCGAGAATTGCCGCCGAAGCGCTGCCGGAGTTTCGCGGGTTTCACGAAGAGTACCGCGCGCACGCGAACCAGCAGGGCGGACAAGAACTCGCGCAGGATCCTTTTCTGCAACAGCAGGCGATGTTGTTCGAGGAATATCAGCGCGCGTTTTGGATTGAACTGAGTCCGGTGACCAGCGTTATTTCGCCGGAGCAGCAACTCAGAGCAATGCCGATTGTCCTGACGATCAGCGATCAACTGCACGTGGAAAATCATACGGGGCAAACGTTGTCTGATTGCACGCTGCAACTTGTCGTTGAAGGTTTCTACGGGACGAGGCTTCTCAATACCTATTTCATCGACAGCTGGGAAAGCGGCACTTCCGCCGGCGACGGGCTGCACCCAGGATTCGAACAAGAATTGGCGAACGCCGTCCGGGTTCGGGCGACGGTCTGGAGTCGCGAGGCCAGTTACGCGGAAACTGTGATCGAATTGCCGGAGCAGTTCCGCGCGATTGCCACAGCGAAAATCGCCGACGTTCGCGAACTCATCAGCAATCACGAATACGAAACGGCCAGGTCCCGCGCAACGATCATTCTCGACGCGGTTGGGCACGATGACGATTTTGCCCAACAAGTACGGGACCTCATTGCGGAATCCGAAAACAAAATCGCGCTAATAGCGGAGCTTGATGAACAGGTGCTGGGGGTGGCGGCTCAATTGACGCCGCGATTCACGTTTGATGGTGCATGGCAGATTGAGCAATACGATGGTGAACTCAAGCTGCAAATCGAGAAAACACTCGGAGATGGTTCGAGGATCTCGGCGGTCATGTTTGACGAACGGGCACCGGGCGTGAAGAAGAAGTTGAACGGAAAGCTCTACGTCAGCCTGGATAAGGAATGCTTGGAAATTCAATTTGACGCGGACGCTGCCAGCGGAATTCGCGGATCACCGCGACCCACTCCGCATTCACGGAACTTGCTGCTGCAAGGCGATAGCCGCTCGTACACATTTCAATGGCGCGACGACCATTTCTTGTTGGAAGATGAAAGCGGATTCACGTTGACGTTTACGCCGGGCACGCCCCTCGATCTTGCACAAGCCGCGCCAGTTCAACTTTTTGAAGGCGCGGAGTTTGAAGGGACAATCGGCGAAGTGAATGACCGTTTTCCCGTGAACCTCAAGATCACGCAATTGGATGGGAACGAGTTCTCAGCGACTGTCACCTATTCCAGCTTGAACGCCCGTTCGCGCGTGACAGGCACAATTGACGGTGAGAAAATCGTCTATGTGGAAGAGACCGTCACCACGGGACCCGTTGTGCCAGGCGCCCAATACACGGTGTTTCTGGACGGGGCCAAGTGGGAGGGATCGTGGGTCAACCAAGGACGTTCCGGCCTGATCAACATGACGCGAGTTGTTGCGGCGCCAATTGAATAGGCCGTGGCACAAGTTCAGCTGAAGAAGTTCTCGCCGTAGAGATTCAGCGGCGGCTGCGTGATCACGTCGATGTCGCCTTCGACTTTGGTTTGGCAGGAAAGCCGCATCTCGTCCTCGTGACCAATCGCGGCGAGCGACATCTTCATTCGCAGCTTTTCCATCGTGGTCTTGTCGTTCGTGTTCTCAATCCCTTTGGGGATCAAGACGCGGCACGTTCCGCACATTCCCAAGCCAGGGCAGTGCAGGTATTTGTCCGGGAACTTATAGATTTGGATGCCGTGCTTGCCGGCTTCCTTGCGCAGATTGGCTCCCTTGGGCACTTCGATTTGCTTCTTCTCGTTGACGAAGTTCACCGTTGGCATGGCGCAACCTGCTGTCGTGTTAGGGGTTTGGGCGATTTCGCCATCACAAGATCATGGCGGGCCGAGCAAAGGCGATTGCCATTACCCGTTCGCCTCAGACATTGTGAAACTTATCACATGGTATGATAGCCGTTTGCTCAAGTTGAATCCAGCGACGTGCCGCCAGGAAAATGAGCATCCCAATCGTTCCAAACGGCCGGCTTACAGCAACGGAACGACGATTGCGCATCGCGGCATTTCTGCAGGCCGGCTATCAACCAAACGGCCAGCGTTTCTTGAGCGACTGTTTTTGAATTGCCGTCAGGTCTCTGATTCCGGATTTAGCCAACGTCAGCAGCTGCGAGAGTTCGTTCTCACTGAACGTGGCTTCTTCGCCTGTTCCTTGAACTTCAATGTATTGCCCGGCGCCGGTCATCACCACGTTCATATCCACCGACGCGGCCACATCCTCCACATAATCCAAATCCAGCGCCGGCACTCCATCGACAATTCCCACACTGACTGCCGCCACGCTATCACGCAGCGGACGCCGATCCGCAAACGGCCATTCACGGATACCGGCCAGACAATCCACCAGCGCGATGAAAGCGCCTGTGATGCTAGCGGTTCGTGTCCCGCCATCCGCTTCAAGAACATCGCAATCGACCGTGATCGTCCGTTCGCCAAGGGCTTCCATGTCGATCACAGCACGCAAGCTGCGTCCAATCAAGCGTTGGATCTCAGTTGTTCGCCCATCAACCTTGCCGCCCCGCTCGCGCGGTTTCCGCGGACTGGTGCTGCCAGGCAACATGTTGTATTCCGCCGTGACCCATCCGCGGCCCTGATCGCGCATCCAAGGCGGCACGTCCTCGGCCAAACTTGCCGTGCACAGCACCGTGGTACGGCCTGCCTTCAAGAGCACGCTCCCGGGCGCTGCACTCGTGTATTTGCGCTTGATCGAGATCGGTCGGAGTTCGGCCTGTTTTCGGCCGTCATGTCGTGACTGCGAAGTCTTGCGTTTCATCGGAATGGAGTTCTTGACGGAGTTCATTGATCGTCAGGCGGATTCACATGATAATCTTACGGTCGCGTTTGTCGCCCCGTTCCGCTCCGTATAGCTGAAGCAACATGATCTTTCACCCTCAAGCACAGTGTGCACCGGCACTACGCCACCCTGGCCAATTCCTTACTTCGTTGGCATGCGCAGTTGCGATGGTGGCCTTGCTGACGCTCGGCCAGCCAAATCCGGCCAATGGGCAAGTGACGATGGAACGCGTTGACGACACGATCGAAGTCGCGATCAACGGAGAACATTTCACCACCTATCGCTTCGCCGCGTCCCAGCCCAAGCCGTACTTCTGGCCGGTTCGTTCCCAGGGCGGCGCAATCGTCACCCGGCCGTTAGAAGATCCGGAAGACCATCCGCATCACAAAGGCGTTTGGATCGCCGTCGATGAAGTCAATGGCATCAAGTTTTGGGTGGAACAAGGCAAAATCGTCAATCGAGAGACTGAGATCCTTGCAGCCGATGGCGAGACCGCTTCATTCAAAGCCGTAAACGAATGGCACAATCGCAACGGAGAAGCTGTGCTCATCGAAACCACAACCGTGACCATCAACGCAAACCGGTTGATGGCGTTTGACATCTCACTCGCGCCCGCCGGCGACGAGGTTGTCTTCGAAGACACCAAGGAAGGGTTTGTGGCCATTCGTGTTCCCAATGGGATGCGCGAATCCGACGAGGGCCATGTTTTTAACGCGAACGGCTTGAAGACCGCAGCGCAGTGCTGGGGGAAAGTTTCCCCGTGGGTGAATTACGACGGACCCGTCGACGGACAGATGCACGGCGTTGCTCTGTTTGATCACCCGGACAATCCGCACCCGGCCCGGTACCATGTTCGTGATTATGGGCTTTTCGGCATCAGCCCCTTTGGGGACAAAGCCTACTCCGGCGGCAAAGAGCCGGCCTCGCACATTCATTTGGGTGCCGGAGAATCGTACCGGCTGCGCTATGCATTGTTTGTTCATGCGGGCGCTGGCGACGCCGATGCGATCGGCCAAGTCTATCAAACGTGGGCGGGCAACTAAGGACAGTCGCCCCTGGTTCTTGAACACTCGCGCCTCACTTATGGCTTTCTGAATGTCGTACATCGAAGAACTCTTCAGCCTGGAAGGCAAGACGGCCGTTGTCATTGGTGGAACAGGGGTGCTGGGGGGCGCGATCGCCGTTGGCTTGGGTCGGGCTGGCGCGCATGTTGTGGTCGCCGGACGTAATCAGGAACGTGGCGAAGCCCGCGTTGCAGAGATTGAACGCAACGGCGGCGCGGCGAACTTTGTCCAAGTTGACGTCGACTCGCGCGGCTCGCTGGACGCGCTGTGCCGCGCTGCAAGCGAACGAACTGGCAAAGCCGAGATCCTGATCAATTGCGCCGGCGTGAATCACGCCTCGCCGTACCTGGAAGTTGAAGACGAGCAGTGGCAGCGCGTGATCGACAGCAACCTCACGGCCGTTCATCAAGCTTGCCAGATCTTCGGCAGGCAGATGAAAGAGCAGGGGGGTGGCGCAATCGTGAATATCGCCAGCGTGACTTCAGATAAGCCGCTCTCACGCGTGTTCGCGTACTCCGCGTCCAAGGCCGCCGTCGTGAACCTCACGCAGAACGTTGCCCGCGAGTTCGCGCCGTTCAACATTCGCGTGAATGCATTGTGCCCTGGATTCTTCCCCGCCGAACAAAACCGCGCCATCCTGGACGAGAAGCGAGTGGCCAGCATCATGGCGCAAACGCCCATGGCCCGCTTCGGGCAACCGGAAGAACTTGTTGGGGCAACGCTGTTAATGGTTGCGCCCGGCGGCAGCTTCATGACCGGTGCATCTGTCTACGTGGACGGCGGCTTCACGGCGATGAGGTTTTGATTCCGATAGCTCACGGCATCAAAGCCTGGTGGATTGAAATGCGCCGCCCAACCAGCGCCGAGGATCACCCGCCCTACTCCCAAACAATCACGCCGCGCGCGGCGTCGCCTTGCAGCATTACGTCGAAGGCTTCATTGATCTCACCCAGCTTGTAGGTCTTTGAGATCATGCGATCGAGGTCCAACTGACCGCGGCGATAGAACTCGGCGTACTGTGGGAAGTCGCGCGGCGCGAAGGATGAACCGTAGTAAGAACCCTTCACAGTTTTCTCTTCGCGCGTGATGATCGCGCCGGGCAAGTTCGTAGATGTGCCCATGGGCGAGAGCCCGGCAAGCACAATCATCCCGCCAGGTCGCGCCGCGGCCAGGCATAGTTCTTGAACAGACGATAGACCAACCGCCTCCACGGCGTAGTCTGCGCCGCGACCGCCTGTGAGTTCACGGATGCGTTGCACGACCGAACCGTTCGTCAGTTGCTCGTAGTCGCCGTGCGCTTCGTTACCTGCCAACACGAAGTCCGTTGCGCCAAACGCCAGCGCAATCTCACGCTTTGCTTCGGCGCGATCAACCGCAATGATCGGATCCGCGCCGGCCAGCTTTCCACCCATGATGGCCGAAAGCCCAACTCCGCCGGCACCGAACACAACCAGGCTGCTGCCCGGCCGGACTTGCGCTGTGTTTAACACCGCGCCAACGCCAGTTGTCACGGCGCACCCAACCAACGCTGCAATGGGAAACGGCACGTCCTTCGGCAGCGGAACACAACTCGTTTCATCCACAACGGTGTGATCCGCAAAGCATGCCAACGCACAGTAGTGGTAGACCGACTCATTGCCGCGCCGTAGCCGTGTTTCGCCGTCTCGTAACACACCCGCCCAGATCGTTTCAACATAGGTGGAGCACAGATACGGCGTGCCGTTGAGGCAATAGAAACAATGCCCGCAAGCTGGCGACCAGTTGAGCGCGACATGATCGCCAGGCGAAACTTGCGTGACGCCGTCGCCAACTTCGACCACAACACCGGCCCCCTCATGCCCGGCTACCAGCGGGAGCGGATGCCTGGTATCACCGGTTGCCAGGTGCCAGTCACTGTGGCAAACGCCGGCGGCCTTGACTTGGACCAGGACCTCGCCCGCTCGGGGCGGTAACAGGGTCAATTCTTCGAGTTGGAACGGCTCTCCGGCGGCAGGCAACACGGCAGCTTGAACTTGCATCGGTGGATCGTATGACAGGGCACGGACGGGGAAGTATGATTGGGGCATTCTCGCAGATTCCCGCCGCGGCGAAATCCCGTTGGGCGACCTCAGCTAGAGGAAAGCCGCAACACGAGCATGTTCCAACTCAACGTTTCATAACATCAAGTCGTACAAGCATAGCCATCTTTCGCAGGTAAATCGATGAAGCGCACTTTGCTCACTTGCTTCTGTTTAATGTTGTTCGCCACGCCTGCATTGGCGCAAGACCGACGCCCAATGCAAATCGCGGATTTGTTCCGCGCCAAACGGATCAGTGATCCTCAGATCAGTCCTGATGGAAGCCTGGTGGTTTACGCGCAGACGGATGTCGACGTAGACGCAAACACCCGCAACTCCGATCTTTGGATCGTCTCAGCCGATGG